>NZ_JBFSUD010000041.1:0-42000 GCF_041467175.1 Vibrio sp. 10N.247.310.24 | reverse complement strand
AGCTGATCAGATCGTAGGTTCTTGATTTAGTTCCATTGAATTACGCAACAAAGCCCCAAAAAAGGCACACCAAGTGGTGTGCCTGTATAAATCGATATACAAATTAATTGGGGGTTATCTTGCAAGAGTTCACAGTGACTAAACTAAGGTTAGGTTAACGAATTAAGGTTAGGTTAACGAATTAAGGTTAGGTTAACGAATTAAGCCTTGGCTTGTTTAGCGTGTTGTTCAACCGCTTCCGAAGATTGAGTCGATTTTTCGTGAAGCCAAAGCCCCGTTGCTTTCATCAAGTATCCAAAGACACCACCAAGCAGTAAAGATGGCACGACAAGTTGCCAATCGCCGCCTGCTGCAAACGTCGCGCAGCAACCAATGAAGGTTCCTGGGATATAACCTAGCCACGCTTGTTTGGCTTGAATACACATAAAGAAAGCGACAACAGCGGTAATCATATAGCCTAATATCTCTAACCCTGCGAAGGTTGAGCTTTCGATAATCACCATTGCCCAGAATACACCTGTCATGTTGGTCAGTAAGCTGCCTGCTAGTCCTTTAACACCGCCCGTTGGCGAAGCAAAATAACTTGTGCAACCTAAGAAACCGGCCCATGACAGCAAGCCGAAAGAGATAGCTATCCATCCCCATAGACCTGACAAAATACCTGTTGTTAATGAAATCGCGACTAATGTACTCATACTATTTCTAAAGCCTAATTACGAAATTCATCGCACCGGATTTAGCCTCACTTAAAATCAAGTAAGCATATTATGGGAAGAACGCCTTCTTTTAGCCGATCGTGATCACATTAATAATGTACACGAATGTGCATTTATCACCAGATAGAGACCGGAATCGCTTATTCAACACATTGGGTTATAAGGGGCTGTTAACCTTTCGAGCTTTATTTTGCAGCTCTTGTGGGAAATTTATACAAGGCAGAGGCTTTGATGTGTAGTTAGCCTACATGAAAAGGCGATAACGCAGTAGAAATGAACCACAAGGACTGCCCGAAGGGTTCGGTTAAAATCGCTTTATGCTTTGTTGAAGAATATTTGCTTAAAATGACTAGGCTACATACTCTTCGCCGCGCCTAAAACGATTTTACCTCGAACAAAACTTAACCACGAAAGGTCAACAGCCCCTAGCCTTTATCAAATTACCGCTATAGAACCGACGGCTTACCTTTCATCATGCGCTTGCCTTCTCGCTTAATACATTCAGCAAGTGGGTTTTCTGCCATATCCGCACGCCAAATAAACGAAAGCGTACGTTCCATTTCAAGCTCAGGAACATTCAAAGTAACGAGCTGGCCAGATTCAACAAACTGCTCGACATCGAGATAAGGTAAACACGTTAAATATGGGCCGTTTGCTACCAAACTTCTTAAAACAGGAACGTGTTCATATTCTCGCCAAACATCAAGATCACCAATTAAATGATGAATAGAGCTATCAAAAACTTTGCGAGTACCTGAGCCATGTTCACGCAATACCCACTTCGCTTGTTCTAGTTGCGCCAAACTGACACGTTCACGCTTTGCAAATGGGTGATGAGCCGATGCAACCACCGTTAAATGGTCGGTACACCACACTTCTTGATGAACTCGGTTATCGTCGCAGCGACCTTCGATAACGCCAAGGTCATATTGGTAATCTAATACGCCATCTATAACCGCATCGGTACTTTGTACACCAAGCGAGATTCGCATCTCAGGAAAGTCGTTATCAATAATACTGATGAGGTCTGGAACCAGGTGTTCTGCCGGGGTTTGGCTCGCACCGAGTTTGAGCTCTCCACTCAATAAATGCTGCTCGTAAAACCCCATTTCAATTTGCTGTGCATCTTGCAGTAAACGCTTCGCTTTTGGCCTAAGCCACATGCCCCAATGAGTGAGCGCCATTTGCTTGCCCTGCCTTTCAAACAAAGGCCTGCCGAGCATTTTTTCCAACTGTGCAAGAGACATACTTGTCGCCGACTGAGTCAATGCAAGCCTATCAGCTGCCTGACTTACGCTTCCCGAATCTGCTACCGCGTCAAAGACGGCGAGCTGCTTTAATGAATAACGCAAAATCTATCCTTAATTCTTTTAATAACTTATGTCCTGCTGCTCGTTTTTGTTAAGCCGATGAGCAATCAATTTCATTCTACGCCTAACCAAATCTATATCAATATTTTTGATGTGGTTTCTAAAAATTATCAATTTTACCTCTACCCCTCAACCCCCTAATCTGGAATGGCAGGACACAACGAGCCCTGCAAAACATTACTGATTAACCATTACGGATTAACCAAGTCATTAACACTAGGAATTACACATGACGGATTGTTCAAGGGGGGGATATGGCAACCAGCACTTCTGAAAATCAGCAACTGTTCTCGCCAACAGAAATGATGGCGGAAGCCGAGAAATTTGCATTAAGCAAAGCAAATAAAACCAGCAGCATGACATTGAGTTTGGCAATCATGGCTGGCGCATTCATCGGGCTTGCTTTTTTATTCTACATCACGGTGACCACAGGTAGCGCTGATGCAGGATGGGGATTAAGTCGCTTAGCCGGTGGTCTTGCATTCAGCATGGGGTTAATCCTGATTGTTATTTGTGGTGGCGAGCTATTTACCAGTTCGGTGTTATCAAGCATTTCATGGGCTAATAAGCAGATAACCTTCACCAAGATGTTGTCTATCTGGGGCAAGGTATATGTAGGCAACTTTATCGGTGCCATGTTCCTACTGGCTTTGGTAAGTGCAGCAGGCTTATATCAACTGGATGGTGGGCAATGGGGCTTAAACGCTCTAAACATTGCTCAACACAAGCTACACCACAGCCCTGTTCAAGCTTTCGCTTTGGGTGTGCTTTGTAACTTACTAGTGTGTTTAGCAATTTGGTTAACGTTCAGCTCAGCTAACGCCATGACTAAAGCAATGATGACCGTATTACCCGTTGCAATGTTCGTTAGCTCAGGCTTTGAACACTGTGTGGCGAATATGTTCATGGTTCCATTAGGCATCACAATTCAAGCATTCGCACCAGAGAGTTTTTGGATGCAAATTGGCGCAACATCAGCCCAGTATGCAGACCTGAACATCATGAAATTTGTCACTGCAAACTTAATACCAGTGACATTCGGCAACATTGTAGGTGGTGCGGTATTGGTCGGCTTAGCCAATTGGAGTATCTACCGTCGCCCGCAGCTTAAAGCGGCAAAAATTACAGCAATAACTCAAACAACAGAAATTACGTCAGTTAAGGAAACCACTATGAACACTACAACTACTATCAAGCAAATCATGAACACTCAACCAATTACACTGAGCGTAGAAATGCCTACTTCAGTGGCGATTGATTCACTTTTAGATGCTCAACTTGTTAGCGCTCCTGTTTGCGATGTTGAAGGCCGCCTAGTAGGTATCCTCTCTGTTCACGACGTAATGGTTGACCTTTGGTGCCAAGACTACATTCCGACTAAAGGTCAGAAAGTGGTAGACCTAATGAGCCGTGACGTAGTGGCTATTGATGCAAACGACAAACTGGTCGATGTTGCTGAGTTCCTATGTATCGATAAAGAACAACTGTACCCGACAACAAGCATGGGCTATGCCACTCGCCTGACCTCTCTTTCTTTAGAAGAGCGTGCAAAAGCGATGAAAGTAAGCCAACCACATATGCTTCCAGTGCTAGAAAATGGCGTAATGGTCGGTGTGATGACTCGTACTGAAGTTATGCAAGCACTACGTCCAATCTATGGCGACCGCCTAAACGTGGTTCCAAAGGCTGAACTAGAAACGGCTTAACTAGCGACTGTTTACAAAGCAAGCGTTTCATTAGAAACAAAGTAACGAATCGTAGGCTGAACTATTAGGGATTAGTCGTTCAGCTAGATAACTCAGTCATTGCAACGTTGACTGGCAGAGGTAAATGGTGGCTTAAGACGCAGTAAAAGGTTTGACACAAAACAGACCTAAACGCGTGGCCATTTACCTCAATAAAAAAGGCGCAAAGTGAAAACTTTGCGCCTTTCTCTATATTCTAGCTGCTTTGCTACTTTCCATATTACTAAATAACCGGCTAACGCTGCCCTATCTCGTATCGACTAGGATTTTGATCTTTCTAAAATATGTTGATAGCGATTATTGATAGCTAGATTACTTCTTTACACCTTCGACATGCAGATCCATGTCTACATAGCTTGAAGCGCCCATTACTGGGATATTGAAGTCAGCAAGCTCTAGACGAGTTGTACCAACGAAACCAGCACGCTCACCGCCCCATGGGTCTTGACCAGCACCGATGAATTCAGCTTCGATAACGATAGGCTTAGTTACACCGTGAAGTTTAAGGTCACCCATAACTTCAAGTTTGCCGTCGCCTTTATCAACCACTTTTGTGCTGTTGAATGTCGCATCAGAAAACTTACCAGCATTGATGAAATCACCGCTACGGATGTGCTTATCACGCTCTGCGTGGTTTGAGTCAAGGCTAGTTGTATCAACCGTTACGTTGATTTTAGACGCTTCAACGTTGCTCTCATCAAATGAGAAGTCACCTGAGAATGTGTTAAAACGACCTTGGATAAAGCTGTAACCTAGGTGGCTAACTTTGAAGTTAACTGAAGCATGCGCACCTTTTGTATCAATCACGTAATCAGCGGCGTTCGCAGCGAAAGGCATTGCCATAGCAAATGCTAATCCTGTAGCGATAATTGACTTTTTCATTTTGAAGCTCCTATCATTTTTCGTAGCGTATCGTCTTTGTCGATAACGTGGTGTTTTATCGCCGCTAAGGCGTGCACTGATGCCATAATGATCAGTACCCATGCAGCATAGTAGTGAACCGTTCCTGCGAGATCAGATTGGTTTACAAATAGTTCACCCATACTTGGTACAGTGAACCAATTGAATACCTCGATCCCACGGCCATCTGATGTCGAAATCAAATAACCTGAAATAAATAAAACCGCTAAGTTAATGTACATAAATCCATGAGCGATCTTCGCCGCTACAATTTCATAGCTTTTACCTTCCACATTAGGTGACGCGGTAACTAGCTTCCAAAGCAAGCGGATAATGGTAACGGCAGCCAAAAGAATTCCTACCGAACGGTGGTAGTCTGGTGCTGTTTTGTACCACTCACTGTAGTAAGAAAGATCAACCATCCATAGGCCTACACCAAATAGGCCAAATATTGCGAGTGCTGAGATCCAATGCATTGCTCTTGCTAAAGGATTGTAATTTTTGACGTTGTTGTTCATGCATCTCTTCCGAATGTTAACGTGTCGTGTAGTTTTGAAAAGCGTACCCTACACTAAGTTTGCGTAACATATTATTTACCAAGTTTTACATTAGTTACATCATTTCAAATTAAACGAGTTATTCAAAAATTTTGAACAAGTTGCTTTATGGACAAATTTCTTTGTCGAACAATCGCTTGCTGAGTTATATTTCAACGATTTGTTCAATTTCATAGAGCTCATCTGATATGTCTAACATCTTACGTTCCATCACTTTTTGAGCGTCTTCTATCCCCTTGTTGTAATACACGGCTCCAAACTTTTTACTGATGAAGTCGACTAAGAATTCAGTGTCGAACTGACCAAGCTCTACATCGAGCTCATCTTGTAGGTACTTTTGAAGTGTATGAGTGAGTTCGGATTTTTGCTTTGAATCTAATTGAATGGTCATGGGTGTTTCCAAATAAAGAGTATGTAGAACAATTGTGATTAGCCGACTAAGCTATAATTTCGTTAGCTCACTGCAACTCTGCCAATCAGTTCAAGTTTTCTAACTAGCTATAATTCCTCATAATTTAGTTTACAGACCAGTAGAGTGCCAGTGCTATCCATAAAATCGCTCAGTAATGGTTAATTTTGATAGAGGGATCAAGAACTCGCACTTTGACAATAGGTAATGGCGCCGAAATTACCGTACTATTGCCCATCAATAAGATAGCAACCGTGTATAAGAGGCTTCATTGTTATTAGATCTGGTGATTAAAAGCGTCAATCAGTTTCAAGACGATTGCTTGAAACTTTGTGAGCGTCATTACCCTACCGTACACAATCAAGGGATCAGTGAACATCACATAGGCAAAGCGTTTGCGAGACGAATGGAGCACACTTTCGTTAGCTTCAATCATGCAAGCAACGTAAGCCCACTAGAAATGCTCTCTTCTGGTGAAACGCCACGACACTTCCGAATCTCTTCTGAAATTGGTACCGTTTGGATGATTAGCCACCATATGGTGAGCGCAGGAAAGACTTGTCGTAAAAAGTTGATGCTGGACATTCATAACTGGCAGCAAGAGTACGGATTTGCCATTCAACCCAATGACCTATTGATTATTGTCTCCGACCATTGGATAAGTCGAAGCAAAAACAGTGGTGAACTCTTGCATTGGTGGATGGGGGAACTCCCAGACCAGATTAGCGACTACAGCCTACAAGGTATCACGCTAAGAGAGAGTGATACTCAATTCGCAGATGATTTAAATAGTAACTTCAAAATCAGTCCGTGTTTTATCCGATTCGCTCACCCGCTAAAACGCTCTGGAAATCAACAACTAGTTCGTAAATACCTGCAACTTTATGCGGTAATACAATGGCAGTAAAATACAAGCCAATTTTCAATTTGATATATAACGTAAATAATTATACCAACACTATTATTTTATAAAATAACACCTATATTCCACTCATTTATTATCCTGATTCTCCAGTTTACTAATTAATAACTTAACAACCTCAATATTAATTTTGAGAGACAGACATCATTTTTATGTAACCACAAAGATCTATTTATTTTATTATTTTGATACTCCCCCAGAATGTAAGCCTTTAACCATATTTATTTTAGGTGTATACGTGTTAAGGCTTTATATTGATAGGGTTGATGTGATACAGGTTACTCAGACATCAAATTCACTGAACCTATTAAACAAGCTAATCAATATATATCCTTGATACATAATGACCTTTATCATCCTGATTTTTCGCTGACTTTAATTATTTAGATGTTACCGTGACAAATTAATTTTTATTAATTGACAATTTATCAACACCTGTCAATATTATGACAACTGTGATGTATATTCTCGTCACTGAATAAACACCTTTTATTAGCGATTATGATTTTGTCAGACAGAAGTGAATTTATTAGTTGTATATCTGTGGATGCCGATATGCAGTTTATTGCGAAATACCAAGACTTAACACTTACAAGTGTCTACCAACCTATATTTGATTCTTCTTTTACTCAGATAGGCGTAGAGGCTTTGGTTCGTATTTCCAATTGTAAAGGTGATGTCGTTCGCCCAGATCACTTCTTCCATTCAGACGAAACCTCATACACAGACAAAATCAACGTAGAGAGACTGAGCCGAGCCATTCACATCCGTAACTTCGCACAATCGACGGTCCGTCACTTAAACCTTTTTTTGAACGTACTTCCAAACGTTGGTGAGTTGTTTGCATCAGAAAAAGTAAAAGACACTCTGTTAGCTAAACGTCTTCACGAGCTTAACTTATCGTGCGAACAAATCGTCATGGAGTTGGTCGAACTTAATGTAGAGAGTGAAGAACGCTTAAAAAACGCGGCCCACTCACTTGCAGATAATGGTTTTCAAATCGCGGTTGATGACTTTGGAGCACAGGCGTCAACAGAGCAACGTGTTCGCCATATCACTCCTCATATCATCAAAATCGATCGCTCTGTGATGTTGGATTTTGAAAACGGTGATACTCAAAAAATGGAGTTAGTAGTTAAGCTTGCCAACCAAATCGGTGCAAAGACGGTCATCGAAGGGATAGAAACCCAACAGCAACTGACTGCGATGCAAAGTTTAGGCTTCGATATGTATCAAGGCTATCACTTAGCCATGCCAAAGCCGATTGAGTTGGATATCCGCCTAGCAATCTAGAATCTAGCCCCTATTCTCTATTATACCGGAAGCCGCTTTACCATTGGCTAACGACTCTATAAATACCTATCTTTTAAAACGATCCTTGTTAAGGCACGCATTGCTATCGCAACGTCCTCTTAGTTCGGACCTATCTTCGTCTTGTTTTATCAAATCATATCCGTAAAAAAGCCCAATCAAAATTGACTGGGCTGGCTTAAAAGAATCTTTTTTATATCAATCCCTAATAACCCGCAGTGGACGGTTTGATTCTATATAGAATGGCGAACATCACTGGTACTACTATTAGCGTTAGTACTGTAGCAAAGCCTAAGCCTGCCATGATGGTAATCGCCATCGAGCCGAAAAATGCATCGAATACCAAGGGAATCATGCCCAAGATAGTCGTTAGTGCTGCCATAGATACCGGTCGTACACGACTGATCGCGCTGTCGACAACCGCTAAATATGGGTCTTTACCTGTTTGTAGCTCACTGTTGATCTGGTCAAGCAGTACGATACCGTTCTTCAAAATCATGCCACTTAGACTCAATAGACCTAAGAACGCAGTGAAGCTAAATGGCATATTAGTGCCTAACAGACCAATCGAAACGCCAATGATAGAGAGTGGCACCGTAAACCAAATTACAAGTGGCTTACGAACCGAGTTGAACAGAAGCATAGTGATGATAAACATCAACAAATAACCCATTGGCAGTGAACCAAATAGAGATTCTTGTGCATCTTTAGAACTCTCGTACTCACCGCCCCAACTGATGCTGTAACCTTCTGGTAGAGCCAATGCTTCTACTTGTGGTTTTACGCGAGCAAACAAGCTAGCTGGTGTTTCATCACCCAATACATCGTGATCAGCCAGAACCGTTAACGTACGCTTTCTGTCACGACGTTGAATCAGTGGCTCAGACCATTGAAGCTCAACCCCATCGATCACTTGTTCTACAGGAATGTAGGTTTGCAGTGATGGGCTCCAGATCTTCACATTGTTCAGTGATTCAAAGTCAAAACGCTCTTCTTCAGGCAGGCGTGCCACGATAGGTAACATGTGCGTACCATCGCGCAGTAAACCGATGTTGTAGCCACCAAACGCCATCTGTAATGTCTCAGACAGATCCGTCTTTGAAATACCAAGGCGACGTGCCTTTGATTCGTTAAACAGTGGCACGAGCTCTTTGGTGCGTTCACGCCAGTCGTGACGCACATTTCGAGAACCAGGATCCGCCAACAAGATATCTTCTACCTCAACAGCTATGCTGCGAAGGATCTGCGGGTCTGCACCGCTAATACGAGCTTCGATTTTTGACGCTGGCGACGGGCCAAACTCAATCAATTTAAATTGGAACGTAGGTTGTTCAAATTTATTGGCCAAGTCCTTGTCTAGCCCTTCTAAGACTTTAAACATGGTGTCTCGGTCAGTCGTTCGTACCTGCAGTTGACTGTACGCTTCGTAACTTTTCTCGGGTTGGTATGTCAGCGCAAAACGTTGCATGCCTTGGCCAACTGTTGTAGTTACAAACTCAACGTCGTCTTGCTGGCGAATGTAGCTTTCAACTTTTTCTGTCTGCTTAATCGTTTCACGTACATCGGTACCTTCCGGCATCCACATATCGACGTAAAACATTGGCGTATTTGATGGCGGGAAGAACTGCTGCTTCACCATACCAAAACCAACAACAGAAACTGCTAATAGCGCGACCATACTTACTACGGTAAGCCACCTAAATCGAAGTGCTACTTTCAGACACGCGCCGAATACAACGAACAGAATACCTTTGTATGGGTCTTCGTTCTCATCGACCTTGTCTTCTTCTTTCAGCATCATTTCTGCAAGGAGCGGAGTCAGCGTTAGCGCTGTAACCCAGCTCAAGAACAATGAAAAACACAAAACCCAGAACAGTGAGCCCATGAATTCACCTGTCGCGTCTTTCGACAAACCGATTGGTGCAAAGGCCGTGATAGCAATAATGGTCGCACCCAATAGTGGCCATTGTGTTTGTGTCACGATGTCCTTCGCTGCTTGAAGCTTGGTTTTGCCTTTCTTCAAGCCAACCAGAATACCTTCAACGACAACAATCGCATTATCCACCAGCATACCGAGAGCGATGATAAGTGCACCCAGTGAGATACGGTGCAGTTCGACATCGTTGTAATCCATCAGGATGAAGGTTCCAAATACCGTCAATAGAAACACTAGACCGATGATCAAACCACTGCGTAAACCCATTGCAAAAAGCAGTACGATGATAACAATAGCAACGGCTTCTACTAGGCTGATTAAAAAGTCAGCCACTGATTTGTCTACTTCTTGCGCTTGGTTGTAGAAGTAGTTCAGCTCTACACCGGCAGGCTTAATGCTTTCTAAACGATCCAGTTCGGCATCTAACGCGTTACCAATTTCGACGACGTTTACGCCTGAAGAGAACGCAATACCAAGGTTGATTGCTGGTTTGCCGTTGTACGTTAATACATTGCCCGGTTTTTCTTGGATACCGCGAGTAACCTCAGCGACATCTTTCAAGCGAATCAAATTGCCTGTGTCACGACCATGAATGATCAGGTTTTCTAGCTCTTCAACCGTGCTCAATGTTCCGTTAGGTTTGATTGTTAGGCTTTGGCCATTCAACATTACCTCGCCTGCCGATACCACACTGTTTTGTTGTGCTAACAGTGACGTTACCATCGACATATCTAGGTTTAGCGCCGCTAAACGCTCAAGTGACATCTCAACAAACAATTGCTCTTGTTGGTCACCCGCAATACTTACTTTGCCAACACCGTCAACCAATTCGATTTCACGCGTTAGGTAATCTGCGTACTGTTTTAGCTCGACATAATCGTAGCCATCACCGGTCAGCATGATCATCACACCAAATACGTCACCAAAATCATCAATGATCTGAACTGAGTTAACACCACTGGGTAGTGTTGGCTGTAGATCGTTGATTTTACGACGCATTTCATCCCAGATTTGGGGCAACTCGTCTGGACCGTAGTCCATCTTCATGCTGACCATAATTTGAGACATACCATTCGACGACGTTGAAGTAATCTTGTCGATATAAGGCAGCTGTCGTATCTCTTTTTCAAGTGGATACGTTAACTCTTCTTCAACTTCCATAGACGTAGCGCCGGGGTAAGTTGAAATAATCATTGCATCTTTAATGGTAAAAGCTGGGTCTTCTAAACGGGATAGGTTGCCAAAAGACGACACACCGCCAATGGCCAAAATGACTAGAAACAGCCAGCTGATTACTTTGTTTTTTATTGAATATTCTGCGATGTTCATTCTGCTTTTCCTGACAATTCGATTCCGTCACGGAGTTTTCTTAGATTCGAGTTTACGAGTCGATCACCTTGCTCAACACCATGAGCGATTAATGCGCCTTGGCCACTGATTTTGTCGACTTCTACTTCGCTTTTGAATGCTTGTCCGTCTTCCATTTTCCACACATAGAACTGATTAGCTTCAGAGCCCGCTACTAGCGTTGTCATTGGTAACTGGTAACCTTGAACATCACTCAGACCCGCTTTCGCCATATCCACATTGACCGTGACGCTCGTGCCCGGCAGAATTTCACTTTCAGGCTGCTGCATCTGCATCCAAAACTCGTAGGTACGTGATTGTGGGTGCAATTCGCTAGTGTGCTCTAGATACGTCAGTGGATATTGCCCTGTGTGACCGCCAAAGGTCGCCTCAGGACGATAGCTATTTGAACGCATGTCTGGACTGATCGATGCCAAGATCGAATCTGATACTTGAATTCGTACATACACCTTATCGTTCTGGTACACGCTTAATAGTGTTTCACCCGGTGTCGTGTTTTCGAAACGTTGCTTGTCCACCGTAGAAACTGTCCCGGAAAATGGCGCTAAAAGCTCTGTGTAACTTAGCTTGCGTTTTGCAGCCGCCAAATTCGCCGATGCCAGCTTATAGTTAGCCGTTAGTTGGTCTAACTCTGACTGCGACAACATCTTGCTACCAAACATCTCCGTACCACGGGCCAACTGCTTGCTCGCCAGTTTGAATTGAGAGTTAGCATCAGTCAGATCTTGAAGGTACGTCGCGTTGTCTAAGGTCGCAAGTAACTGGCCTTTTTCGACGTTGTCACCGGCTTCTACCAAGACTTGTTGGATTTCGCCTGCGAGCTTAAATGCCAAGGGGGTCAATTCAGCGGGCATTACCTGTCCATTAAAACTTCTGAACTGATCAGTCAGCGGCGCGCCAACGTCAAAGGTAGAAACCAATAAAGGCGGTTGTTCACGGTGTACAGCTTCATTGTTACAGGCTTGAAGTAACAAAACCGACGCGACAACAACTGATAATTTTAAAAGGTTCATTAAATACCCCCCTCACGAAGCCAAGCTTTTACTTGCTGTCCGCCAGATAACACATCCACACCTGCTTCAACGATAAGATCACCAGAAGAAAGACCTTCTATAACTTTACCTTGCTCATCAAGCAGGACTTGTACTTTAGAAATCGATCGAGAGTCTGGGTTATAGCGCCATAGCTCGCCATGGTCAGCTTGTTTGGTTAGCCAAGCTGAATCAACAATGCCAATACCGTAGTCTGACTTACTCTTCTGAACTTCAACTTGCGCTGTCATTCCAGAAAGTAGATTGATGCCTACCGGCTTGTCGATAGATACAACCGCTTGGTAGCTGTTGGTGTCTTCATCTGGTTGTGTAGAGATCTCTCTAAAACGCGTTGGGATACGAATACCGCGGTGGCTATCCATTACAACCCACATGTTTGAGCTCGTTAGGTCTTGAATAGAACGGTCTTCAAGCTTAGATACCGGAATAGAGAACGTCACATCCATTTCACTGTGATTCAAAATATTAAGAACTGGCTGCTTTTCAGCAATTAACTGATATTGCTTACCAAACACCATCGATACCACGCCATCGAATGGAGCAACTAATGTGGTGTAACCAAGGTTTGTTTTTGCTTGTTCCAACTCAACGTCAGCGGCAGTAAAGGTGTTGACGGCTTGGTCGTAGTAATCGGTACTGACTAACTTTTTCGAATACAACTCAGAAGCTTGCTTGTATTGGCTGTTCGCCAAGTCAAATTTAGCTTGAGCTGCATCAACGGCAATACGGTAATCCGTCGCGTCTAATACGGCTAGCACCTGACCTTTCTTAACTTCTTGTCCCATACGAACATCGAAAGCTTCGATATCGCCACCCACTTGAAATGAAAGCGCAGCACGGTCGGTTGCATCCACTTTTGCGATAAAACTATCAAGCTCGATATCTGCCTGCAGAGGAATCTCAAATAACTTTACAGGCTTGATTACCTGCTCATTTTCCTCTGATTGCACTTTGTTACATCCAGTTAGAGAGCCTGCGAGCAATAGTGCGGCAATAACCGCGCCCGCACGCTTGGTCGGTATCGCTTTGATAGACAAATTGGATTGCATGATGCTTCTCCATCTAATTATTATGATTTATTACACAGATGGGCAGTATATTTATTATTAAAGAATCCTCAAGCTTTACTTTCCACCTGTGCAGTATTTTTTATTTCAAGAAAAACAGTGTAGAATGTGGTAATCCGGTAAATGTAGAAATGAAGATGACTGAAAAGAAACAAGGCAGAAGAAGCGCGAAAGACGCTGAAGAGACGAGATTTTTGATCATGGGTGTAGCTGCGGATATGTTCTGTGAGCATGGTTATGACAGTGTTTCTCTTCGTAACATCAGTGAGAAAGCAGGCGTATCTCATAGCCTTATTCGCCACCATTTTGGTAGCAAAGAGAAAATCTGGCATGCTATAAGTGATTGTTTACATGATTATTTTCAGTCATACATTGCTAAAATCGTAGAAGAGTTACCAAAAGGCGTCGCGCCAAATATTACTATCTATTTGTTCAGTATGCGCCTCTTTAGCAACATGATTCACTCACGCAAACCGATGCAACTTATCACCGACTCTGTTCGCCAAAAAGACAACTTGGTCGATTACTTTATCGACAATGTTGGTGATATCGAAAAACAAATTAATATGTTGGCAGATGAATATAATGATGCGAATCCAGATAATTTGATCAACATTTATGAAATTAAATGGCAAATGATCATGTATGCGCACGGAGCGGTATGCCTTACTCCTTTCATGGAAAGCACATGGAATGAAGGCGACATGCAATCGACACCTGAAGAAGCATTGTTAAATCATTGGCAATTGTTCAACAAGCAAATGATCAGTACGTTCAATATCAGTGATGAATGGGTATTGAATACGAGTTCGATTGAAGAGCTTATTTATGAAGTCCCTTGTGTGTGGAAATGCGAACACTAGCAAAACAAACACTAAAATCGCGGCTTTAAGTTTCATGCTTAGTGCTTAAAACGAAAACGAAAACGAAAATGCCCCGCTACTGAATATATCAGTAGCGGGGCATTTTTATGTCTGAGCAAGTCTGCTTATGTTTTTACAGTATCACAAACGATGCAACCGCCAGCAAGTTTAGCGACGTGCTTTACCGCGGTTTTGGTGAATCTTAAGTTTCGCTTTCATCTTACGTTTTTCTGATGAACGACTTTTACTGCGACCACCTCGATCGGGGGCTAGATCTTTTTCTAGGCTTGGTTCAAAACCCTCTAGCCACTCTTGAGGCAAGCGCGTATCCAGCAATCGTTCAATGTCACCCAGTAGGTAAGCTTCATCCTGGCTCATCAAAGAGATCGCTAAACCACTGTTGCCAGCACGGCCAGTACGACCAATACGGTGAACGTAGTCTTCCGCTTTAAATGGCATATCGTAATTCACAACTTGTTCTAGCTGCTGGATATCAATACCTCGAGCTGCCACGTCGGTTGCAATTAACGCGCGTACTTTGCCTGACTTGAAATCGTCTAATGCTTTTTGGCGCGCACCTTGGCTCTTATCACCATTGATTGATGCCGCTTTAATGCCATCTAGCTTAAGCTCTTTAACGAGAGCATCGGTGCCCTGCTTAGTCTTAGTAAACACCAACACTTGTTGCCAGTTCTTTGAGCCAATCAAATAAGCCAATAATTCACTCTTGCGCGATTTATCAACGGGATAAACCATCTGGGTAACGGTGTCAGCGGTACTGTTTTTTGGCGTCACTTGAATTTCGCTTGGCGACTGCATCATTCGATGTGCCAGAGCTTTAATTTTGTTATCAAACGTCGCAGAGAAGAACAGAGTCTGTCGCACCTCATTCATACGAGAAAGAATGCGTTTGATATCAGGCATGAAACCCATGTCTAGCATGCGGTCTGCTTCATCCAGTACCAACACTTCAGTGTGGCTCAACATGATGTTCTTAGTGAACATATGGTCGATAAGACGGCCCGGAGTCGCGACAAGAATATCAGCTCCCCCGCGTAGGTTTTCAGTTTGAACCTTCATACTAACGCCGCCGTAAGCCACCACGACTTTGATGTCGGTGCCCTTTGCGTAGCTGGTTACGTTATCGAAAACCTGTTGCGCTAGTTCACGTGTTGGTACCAACACAAGCACACGAACTAGCTTCGGGTTTGGAATAACGTTATCTTTTGTCTCGATTAATCTTTGGATAATTGGCAAACCAAATGCGGCCGTTTTACCTGTACCCGTTTGAGCACCAGCCAATACATCTTTGCCTTCTAATACCAATGGAATCGCTTGCTCTTGAACACTGGTAGGAGCCGTAAAGTTAAGCTCTGACAACGTAGCAAGAAGATGCTCAGATAATCCTAGTTGGTTAAAAGATTTTGTAGATTCAGACATAGTATGATGCTCAAAGATTAAATAGGCGCGGATTGTAGCAAACCTGCATTACGCTGTTTACCTTTCCTTTTGATTTTTCTTCATTTGAAGCGAATTAAACTGCTTCGCTTCTTCTAAAACACTAGGATAAAGCTCATTAAAGTGACACTGCAACGTGTTGTAGTGCTGTTCTAGGTCGTGATAGCAAGACTTAAGCATCCCAAGCTTTGGCCGTCTCAAAGCCATGCGTTGCAATACCACCTCAATGGAAGACATGTCTTGATAACTTAGCAACCAACGTTGTTCTGCCATTTTCTGGTGAACAGTAATGAAGTGCTCAGGCCAATGAGGCTCTTGGTGTTCAAAGATCTGTTGATGGCTGTCTACGCAAAAGCGCTCAAGTGATTGCGTTGAGAACTGAGCCCAATGATTGGCTAAGCAGTGATCCCAAAATACATCGAGTGCGATAGGTGCAAAGCGTCGTGTTTGGTGTGAGAAAAGCGATTTTGCAGAACGAGACACATCATGAAGATCAGTATAGCTATCAACGAATCGATGAAGTCTTATTCCGTCTGAAAGTGAGTTTGAATAGTATTTACTAGGGTCGCCTTTAACGAAGTCACCTAACAGATTACCCGCTAAGTTACTTTTACAATGCTTGGCGATGTGGAGGTGTGCGAGAAAGTTCATTGAACCTCATTAAAGTATCGAGAACTAAGTAACATGGTAAACGTACTCGTTTATCTTCGCGAACTTTAATGAGGATAGTTTTGTTATGACGTGTGAGCTAATGAGATTTGCTCAGTTTAAGAATTGTTTAATTTGAGAACGTTGAACTACAGAAACCTTTAGCTCAGTAAAACCTAATTAAAGATTTTAAAAACTTAGTTCGAAGACTTGAAAAGCTCTTCTGCTAATTGTTTAACCGTCTGTTCATAGTCAGATAAATCGATACCAATTTCCATAGCATCTAACAACTCTAGACTTTCGTCATTATAAGATTGGTCACTCATAGTGCCCCCTCTATTCCTTGGTGTGGACATGTTGTCCGATTAACTAGTGCACCATCTTGGACTTATATTATGTCACTTTGATGAACGCACTCTACTCTACCCATTCCATATTTATAGCTTGAAGCTACTCGCGATCATTAACGCTTGTTTACGCTAAAGGGGCATACGCGAACGACATATGTACTGTCACCTTACACCAATTACAACAAATTACCCTATAAATTTTGATGCAAATCACACTCAAACGTTTGCTTAAGCATTTTTAGTTCCTTACGCACCAACCACTGTACATATTAATATACAGTGGATATTTTTAATTACATTAAACATTGCATTTGGAATTAAACTCAATCAAGATACTTGAAAATCGAGATATTCTTTGGGTTTATTCTCTTAGACCAGAAGAAACACAACGAAAACCCACCCTAACGTAAAGAATTATATACAATGAATAAATCAAAGGTTTTTGGTAGTACTTTGATCATTGCAGGCACAACCATTGGTGCCGGCATGCTCGCTCTTCCACTCGCATCTGCAGGAATTGGCTTTTCAACCTCACTATTTCTAATGCTTGGCTTATGGGCTCTCATGGCCTTCACCGCATTATTAATGGTAGAGCTTCATCAATTCGCTGAATCGGACGCAACTCTACACACGTTAGCTCACACGATTTTGGGAACGAAAGGAAAGTGGATCGCAAGCTTCGCCGTGATGTTTCTTTTCTACGCTTTGTGTGCCGCATACATTGCAGGTGGCGGTGCGCAGTTTAACCAACGTATCTCGGATATCGCAGGGATTGAACTCAATGGCCAAGTCACTACACTCCTATTTACACTGTTAGTTGCGGGAGTTGTGACGATTGGTACACACAGTGTTGATAAAGTTAACCGCGTTTTATTCGGACTTAAACTGATTGCGATGGTACTGGTACTCAGTTTCCTTGCACCAAACATCACCTCTCAATACCTAATGAGCATGCCTTTGCATCAAGGCCTGATTGTTGCTGCGATACCGGTTGTGTTTACCTCTTTTGGTTTCCACGGCAGCATCCCTTCAATTGTTCGATACCTGGATGGTGACGTTCGCTCTTTACGTAAGGTCATGATTATTGGCTCTGCACTGCCTTTGGTCATCTATGTTTTCTGGCAGAGTGTTACGTTGGGTGTGGTTAGCCAAGAGCAATTATTGTCTGATACTAGCTTGGGTGCGCTTCTAGTCTCACTATCGCAAACTGTTCATCAATCAAACTTAAGCTTGATCGTGGGTGTATTTGCTGACCTTGCACTTCTTACTTCTTTTATTGGCGTGAGCTTGGGGTTATTTGAATTCATGGGGGACTCTCTAAGCAAGAAACTAGGCAATGCCAAACGCGTTAAGACGGCCGCTATCACTTTTTTACCACCATTAGGTTTTGCCTTGTTCTACCCACAAGGTTTTATCATGGCTTTGGGTTACGCTGCCATTGCACTTTCAGTGCTCGCAATTCTGCTGCCGACAGTAATGGTATACAAAGTTCGTTACACAGATTTAATAGTAAAACCTCACGCTACAGAATCAACTTACCAAGTGTTAGGTGGAAGCAAAGCGCTGTTTTTAGCGGGTAGCGTTGGCGTGTTTATCATTGCAATTCAAATCCTTATTTCAGTAGGGTTATTACCATCATTAGGCTAATAAACCCATCGAGAGCAAAAATACTTGATTGATGTCTCATGAACGATATATTGCTATCATTAACTTTCATAATTAGTCGATCGAAATCACATTTTTATTGAGGTCGGTTATTTAGAGTCCACGGTAAAGGATTTACCGTGGAGTTTTTATGAAAGAAGTACAATTTAGAACGATAGACAAACTGTTTATTAAAATGTCTATTAACGACAAGTTTTGGGTCATTTTCTTGATCTTTTTTGCCGCTGTGGCAAGCCTCGCTGGCCTCAACTACGTCAACAATATGGAACAAATTGACGCGAGTGCAAAACAGCAGGTTGAATATCAGTTGCAAGGCATTTTATCAGCGTCAGATTCCCCAGCTTCGGTTCGTTCTATTAGCCAACAAACACGCCTTCAAGAAACCACTATTTCAAACACGGGTTCGGTGACTGCTACGGCACTGGCACAAGATGGCAACTACTACTCTCTTACCGTTTCAACTACTGATACACAGAACCAAAAGCAGCAAGCTCTGTACACATTATTACTCAGTCTTTTATGGTGTTTGCCTTTTGGTCTTTTCTGTTACTGGGTTGCAACCTTCCTAGGTGGCGCACTTTGGGTTCTTTACTCAACCACTCAAAAGATTGGTGATGGTGATTTAACATCTCGCCTTGGCTTCCATCCGGGCCGAGATGAGTTTGGTACGATTGGTTGCGCCCTTGACCGTTCAATGGATACGCTAAGTGAACTAGTCAATAACGTAAACCAAAACGCAGCGACACTGAGTGAAACGTCAGCTTCTTTCGAAAAAGAGATGAAGCGCAGTGAAACACAGATTATGAGCCAGAATTCATCTCTAGACTCTGTTGCAACGGCAATGGATCAAATGACGGCATCAGCGAATGAAGTATCTAATATCTCTGCGCGCTCTACAGAGCAAGCAGAGCAAGATGCTCAACAAATCAATGATAGCCATGCTATGGTTCAGCAAGCAATCTCAGAGATAACCACCCTTTCTTCTTTGATTGAGCAAACCTCGTCTTCTGTTACGAGCTTGAATGTAAATACAAGCCAAATCAACGAAGTCATCACCACGATCAACGCAATTTCAGAGCAAACCAACTTACTTGCGCTAAATGCCGCGATTGAAGCAGCTCGTGCGGGTGAACAAGGTCGTGGTTTCGCCGTTGTTGCTGATGAAGTGAGAACGCTTGCTAGCAGAACTCAATCCGCTACAGTTGAGATCCAAACGATGATTGAACGCTTACAGCAAGAGAGTCAAAATATTGCTAAGATCACGGTGCAAACGGTTGATCAAGCGCAAACCAGTAGCCAACTCATTTCACATATCGGTGATGACGTAAACTCGATTGCAGATTCCGCACAAGCGCTAATTGACATGAGTCTACAAATAGCAACGTCAGCTGATGAACAAAGCAACGTAGCGAATACCATCGCTGCTGAGCTTAATGATATACGAGGCCAATCAGACGTAATCAAAGATGTCGCTCAAAACTCTTCAAAGGGCGTATCTAAGCTGACTGAAGCATCGGTTTCTCTGTCTCAAACTTTGGCAAGATACCGCACTTAGCACTTGGCAAATAACTATCAACTATCAACTATCAACTATTTGCACTTAATGCTTAATGCTTAATGCTTAATGCTCAGAATTAAGAACAAACCTAAGAAGGACTCATATAGAGTCCTTTTTTATTGGTGCTGATTAATAACTATGGTAAAACCATACTCCTCAGTTATTAACATGAAGTAAGTCGCAAAGGAGGGATTAAGAGGAGCCAAAACTGTCTAATAATCGAGCTTAGGGGTAATCTATTTGAACGGGTCTTATTTTCGCTTACCCTTTTGCTGCAGGTGACACATAATGAATAAAACAGATGCACCATACACCGACGACATCACATGCCCTTTATGCCAACATGACGAATATCTACTTTCAGAAAGTGGAGAGAAGTTCACTTGTGCTGCATGTGGTTTCCACACAACACAATTAAGCAAACTAGTCAGCCTTCAATTAGGCTTTACCCCACCAAAGCTCCAGAGTGCGGTATACCACCACTTGAGCAGCGCTTGCCATTAATCCAAATCGATATTTCTTCCAAACTGTAAATATCCTGAGCCGCTAGCTCTGCTATGTCGGCTTCGGTATTATCACTCAATGAACCTTCAAACGTTGGTCGCAATCTAAAAGATTGAATACCCGCACGAACCCCTGCTTCAATGCCTTTCACCGTGTCATCAACATAAATACATTCGTTTGGTAAAAAGCCCATATTCATTGCGGTATACATGATCAGGTCGGGCTCCGGTTTCCAGCTATTGGCATCAAAAGCTGAAAATACTTTGCCTTTGAAGTCGTCGAGCATTCCTGTCATTGCCAATGAGGATTCAACTCGATATTTAGGCGCATTGGAAGCGATACAAAACTCAATGTCTTGTTGCTTGAGGAATTCAATAAGCTCAATAGCACCATCCATCGGCTTTAAATGGCGTTGGAACAAGGCTTCTAATTCAGTGCGATAAAGCGGCTCGAGTGTATCGATGGAGATAGATAGCCCTAAACGTGCTTGCGTATCCATTAAGATGTCAGCTAGCTTCCCACCTTGAAAGTGCACATAGCAGTCATTAACGCTTAACTTAGCCCCAAAGCCAGAAAACACATTCACTAAGGCTTGGCAACACAGCTTCTCGCTATCGATGAGTGTTCCATCACAATCGAAAATTACACATTTAGTTTGTTCTAACCGCATAGCTCTCTCACTCGCATTGAATTCAAGTTTTATCCTATAGTGTTCTTTCAATACGCGTGATGATTAAGGTAACACTTTACCTATCGCCCCTTATTTCTCTACGCGAAATATGCAGTGGATCACTTTATGCTTAACCATAAGCAACAGCACTCATTAAATTAATATACTTTGAGCGTCACCAATCACGACTTTATTTGCCAATAAACCGTTAATTCACGGCCAATTCTTCAATAACAATAGGTTTATCCGTTAATTCAATGCGACATTCAGCGGTGATGGTATCTGGATACGAATCACGGATAGCAACAAACTCGGGTAAGTGGCTCAGTAGTAACTGAGTAAGCTCAGGGTCGAACTGACAGCCGCATTCTCTCTCGAACAAATCGATAACCATCTCTAATGGCCACGGCTCTTTGTAACAACGGGCACTGAGTAGTGCATCAAACACATCCGCGACGGCCGTAATACGGGCAAACAAGTGAATTTCGTCACCCACTTTGCCATTAGGATATCCAGCCCCATCCCAACGTTCATGATGCTCGTTGGCAATGATAGCAGCCAGATTGGTAATATCACCGGCTCCACTCTTCAGTAAGTTATAGCCTGCCGTTGTGTGAAGCTTCATCACTTCCCACTCTTGCTCGGTCAATTTACCTGGTTTATCCAAGATTGATTCTGGGACTGAAATCTTACCCACATCATGCATCGGACTGATGATCTCTATCATCTCGACCTCGCGATGGCTCAAGCCACGATACTTAGCAAGCAACGCAGACAACTTGGCGACACGTTTAACGTGATTACCGGTTTCGCCAGAGCGAGTTTCAATCGCCTCTCCGAGAACATGAATCATATCTTTTTGAATATTCAGTGTTTGTTTCTGGAGTTTTAAGATTCGTTTGCTCTTTTTAGCCAGTTCTTTCTTTTGGCGTAGAGTGACAAATTGCATCAAAATAATCAGGCTCAAACCTGCAATGACCATCGACAATCCCAATAGCAACTGAAAGTTTTTACGAATAAAGGATGAAGGCTCATTAATGAATACAGCCTCATCAGGTAGCGCACTCTCACGGATACCGAAATTTGTCATCGCTGGATAATTGAAAACAAAACGTTTGTTCTCACCTGGAGTTAAAGGTTCGTCGAAACCAAGAGGTAGGTACTTATCGAGCGCCTTAACCGTCTCTTCACCCATGCTTTGAGAGTGATTCACATAGCCACCAAGTACATCTCCCGAAATATAGAACTGCCACAAAGCAAACACTGGAGCAGCACTTGCTTTAGACAAAGTATCCGAAACCTCTTGATAAGTATGATACACGCCTCGATTCAATTCGGTATTGTAATGACTGAGCAAAACCGCGTCATCAGCAGAGATACCTTCCAAAAACTGACGGGTACGCACTAACGATAAATCGCGTATTTCAACCAATGTGATATTAGGGAACTCAGTCATCACGCGATTCATCTCTTTGCGAATTAACTCAGAAGTGACACTGTAATCATTGATGAAATACAGTATTTTTAGGTTAGGTCTTAACTTCGAAATTAGATCAATATTGACGTCTATCTGATCGTTCTCATAAAGCACGGTTGCTCTATCAGACACCGAATACATGTCGGTACTGAAATCGTTAATACCGGCAGCAACGACAGGTGTGGAGCGATCGATCAAACTAGGCAGAGATTCAAGGAAGTTAGCCGCGTTGTCGTCAGTCGCGATTACACCATCAAACTTATAATCTGCATATTTGGTACGTAAGTAGTTTGCGATAGAATCGTAGTACTCAGGGCTATGGACGCGCTTTGAATCCAAATACTCGATTGAGAGTTTAACTTCGGCTTGAGATTGGCTGAACGCACTGTCTATCCCTTTTTGGAAGTCAGCGGTCCACTGATAAGAAGGTTCGTATGAGTGTAAAACTAGGATGCGTTTGATATCCCAGTCATTAGCAAAACTGAGTGAAGAATAAGCGCTAACACACAATACAGCGATTGAGAACAATAGCTTGTACATACAATACCCTTTAAATAAGAAGGGGTATTTTACTTAGATTAACGCTTTCTCAAAGAACCTTTAGTTCTCGACCCACACTTTATCGCGAGAAGCATGATCTTGTGCCCAAAAATCAAGGATCTGCTTAGCAAAAGCGTTGATACTTTGACCACTTCCAACCACAACGTCTGAGATTAGCAGAGAATCCTCCGCTTCTGTAACGATAGCGCTCGCTGCTACATCACCATTTTGAGTCCCTATGTATAAGACATGTTCGTCAGATAACATAATCTGACTCAAAAACTCTAACATGTACGCCCTTTCGGTTTCATCTTGGTAAACGCTGGCTTGGTTAAGTGAAAAAAGTACGGTCAGTTTATGGAAGTCGACTTTATGCAGTTCATCAATTTGGGAAGGTGTTTGATCTTGGGTGAGGAGTTGGTATGTCTTGGACGGGAGTTTGCTTTGATAAAGTTCTCGGCCTAGCAGGCTCTCTTTTGCGGGGTAGGCAATATCGAGTTGACTAAACAGCCATTGGTTTTTCTTCTGTACAATTTCAGGTATTTCGTTATTCATTCTTTTAGTACCTACGGTTAGTATCCCCAAATGTCACAGCTATTTGGAAGACATATATTCGACTGAGGTGCCGAGCTACAAGCACAGAGCATACAGAGCATGACCAAGGCCAACAAGTACTTTAAATGCTTCATATTTTCCATTATCCAACAACATCCTTTAAGAACTTAACGAAAAGCTCTACACTCGTATTCAAGCTTTCAATATCCTTATAGTAAACAGAACTCTATAAATAAAAAGGACTTCTTATGAAAAAAGCCTTAATAGCAGCGGGTATCATCACAATGTTGGCTGGCTGTTCGGACAACGAGGTTGGCGACGTCTCTCTTGGATTCTTCACAATGAAGGATATCAAAATGTCTTCTTTAGATGATGATAAAATCGCAGGTGTGACTTGTCATATCGCTTCAATCGAAGCAAACCTTAGCCTTTCCGATCCAAGCGATAGCTCTATTTCTTGTCGTCAAACCGGTGAAATTACATCAGAAATGATTGCTAAAATAGACAAAAGCAAATCTGGTGAAGTGGTGTTCAAACAATCAAAAAGTATCTTCTTTAAAACAATGAAGGTTCGTCGTATCTACGATGCAGAGAATCAATCGCTGCTTTACTTGTCATACACCACCAAAGAAACAGAAGGCAGTTTCAAGCATAGCCTTTCAACCGTTCCCCTATGGGGTACTGAGGCTTACGTTGATCCAGCAACACTCCTCCCAGCGGAATAGGCTCACGTAAATGCCCTCAAGCGAAAAGTAAAACGAGTCACCTGTACAGACATCGTACAGGTGATTCTAAATGTAATAAAAATGAAAGAATCAGAAACAAAATGTGATATCATTCGGCAAAATTTTTTCACTGTATTTTTCATATGAAGTTTCCTGGACAGCGTAAATCTAAACACTACTTTCCAACTCACGCACGTGATCCGTTGGTCAACCAAATGCAACAAACGCCTAAGCTTCACCGCGCAACAATTGTCGGTGTTGGTCAAACGATTGTTGATATCGAAGCCCGTGTTGATAACGCGTTCCTTGAAAAATATGAGCTGAGTAAAGGTCACTCACTGGTATTGGAAGAGAGTAAAGCAGATGCGCTGTACGAAGAGTTAGTTGAGCGCGGTTTGATCACGCATCAATACCCTGGCGATACTATCGGCAACACACTGCACAACTATTCCGTACTTGCAGACAGTAAATCTGTATTGCTCGGCGTTATGTCTAAGAAGATTGAAGTTGGCTCATTTGGTTATCGTTACCTTTGCCGCACTTCTTCTCGTATGAATCTAAATCACCTTCAAACGGTTGATGGTCCTATTGGTCGTTGCTACACGCTTATTTCTGAAGATGGTGAACGTACGTTTGCAATCAACGAAGGCCACATGAACCAACTGCTTCCTGAAAGCGTTCCTGAAAAAGTGTTCGAGAAAGCATCAGCATTGGTTGTGTCGTCATACCTAATGCGCGGCAAACCTGAAGATCCGATGCCAAAAGCGGTACAAAAAGCGATTGAATACGCGAAAGCGCACAATGTGCCAGTTGTACTAACACTTGGTACTAAGTACGTGATCGAAGGTAATGCGGAATGGTGGCAAGAATATCTGAAAGAAAACGTAACCATCGTCGCGATGAACGAAGACGAAGGTGAAGCGTTAACGGGTGAAAAAGATCCGCTTCTAGCTGCTAACAAAGCACTTGAGTGGGTTGACCTCGTTCTCTGTACTGCAGGCCCTATCGGTTTATACATGGCTGGCTACACTGACGAGCCTGCGAAACGCGAAACCACTCTGCCATTATTACCGGGTAACATTCCTGAGTTCAATAAATTCGAGTTCAGCCGTGCTATGCGTAAGCAAGACTGTCAAGATCCGGTAAAAGTCTACTCTCACATTGGCCCTTATCTTGGTGGCCCGCGCGAAATTAAAAACACCAATGGTGCTGGTGATGGTGCACTTTCTGCACTTTTACACGACATGGCAGCAAACAGCTACCACCACGTGAATGTACCAAACTCAGAAAAGCACGAGCACTCGTGTCTAACGTATTCTTCTCTGTCTCAAATTTGTAAGTACTCAAACCGTGTAAGCTATGAAGTGTTGACTCAGCACTCTCCTCGCCTTTCTCGTGCACTACCTGAACGCGAAGATAGCTTAGAAGAAACATACTGGGATCGTTAAGCGACTCTATTAGGTAGTTAACTCTTAGAGGTTAACGCCAAGTTGGATTACCCATTCCTTGAAGGGCTGCTATATGCAGCCCTTTTTGTATTCAACACCAATATAACGGCAGCTGAAGGTAATCAGATCGAATATTTTTCTCGTTTAAGATTTGATCTCGCGCAATGACTCTTTAGATCTGTTATCTTCCAGCACATAATTGATGTGGTTTGCCTTTACTTGGCAAATTTATACAGTACTATCGCCACGCAAACGTTTACGTACCACCTTTCGGTTCTGATATAAGGATCAAATATGCTGTCTGATATTGATATTTGTCGCTCTACTCCCCTTAAAAACATCAGTGAAGTTGCCAAGCAAGCTGGCCTGCACCACAACGAACATCAGCCATTAGGGCAATACAAATCTAAAGTGTCTCTCACATCACTTGAACGCCTCGCTAGCCAACAAGATGGTAAATTAGTCGTGGTTACGGCCATCACACCGACGCCTCTTGGTGAGGGCAAAACCGTCACCACTATCGGACTAGCACAAGGTCTAGCAAAGATTAACCAATCCGCTATGGCCTGCATTCGCCAACCTTCAATGGGCCCGGTATTTGGTGTAAAAGGTGGTGCAGCCGGCGGTGGCTATTCACAAGTTGCCCCAATGGAGCAATTGAACCTTCACCTGACTGGCGACATTCATGCCGTAACAGTCGCTCATAACCTCGCATCTGCCGCTATTGACGCTCGTTTGTATCATGAGCAACGTGAAGGGTTAGAAGCCTTTGAGGCTCGCTCAGGCTTAAAAGCTCTGGATATCGACCCACGCAGAATCGTGTGGCGACGTGTACTTGACCACAATGACCGCGCACTGCGTATGATCACGGTTGGCAAGAACGAAGCAGACAAAACAATTAATGGCTTTGAGCGCGAGGATGGCTTTGACATCTCAGCCGCTTCAGAGCTGATGGCTATTCTTGCTCTCACTGATGACCTCCAAGATTTAAGAAAGCGTATCGGACGAGTGGTACTCGCATACAACAACCAAGGCTTGCCATTAACTGCAGATGACTTCAACGTAGCAGGTGCTATGACAGTCACAATGAAAGACTCCATAGAGCCAACATTGATGCAAACCCTTGAAGGGGTTCCTACCCTAATCCACGCGGGGCCATTCGCTAACATCGCACACGGTAACTCTTCTATTATTGCCGATAAGGTTGCGTTAAAGCTAAGTGACTTTGTCGTGACGGAAGGTGGCTTCGGCTCAGATATGGGTTTTGAGAAAGCATGTAACATCAAAGTGAAAGCATCGAAAAAAAATCCAGATTGTGCTGTTATTGTCGCAACATTACGTGGTCTAAAAGCCAACTCAGGTTTATACGATTTGAGACCAGGAACTCCGCTACCAGATTCAATCTTTAATGATGACCAAGACGCGCTTATTGCAGGGTTTGAGAACCTTAAATGGCACATCAACAGCGTTAAGCAATACCAAGTGCCTACCGTTGTTGCGATCAATCGATTTCCACAAGATTCAGCTCAAGAGCTCGATGCTTTGAAACAGATGATCACCGACTTCGACCCAAGCGTTAGTGTTGAAGTAAGCGAAGCATTTGGTCAGGGTGGCGAAGGGGCGACTAAATTAGCTCACGCCGTAGTAAAAGCTTGCCAAAAACAGAGTGAATTTAAGCCGTTGTATCACTCAAAGCAAAGCCTAGAAGAAAAACTGATGGCCGTCGCTGAAGTTGGCTATGGCGCAGCAAGTATCTCGCTATCTCCACTGGCTAAAAAACAACTGGCCGAATTCAAACTGCATGGCTATAACGACCTATCGGTTTGTTTAGCAAAAACACCACTATCGATCTCGACAGAAGCACACGTAAAAGGTGCACCATCTCAGTTTGACGTACCCGTTAGGGAGCTAAAACTGTGTGCTGGTGCTGGCTTTATTTACGCGCTGTGCGGCAATGTAATGACCATGCCAGGCCTACCGGATAAACCGGCTTTTATGTCGTTGGACATTGATAGCAAAGGAAACATCGTTGGCTTAAGTTAATTACGACCAGACATAGGCTAAAAATCCGCTTTATCTAGAATAACCTGTCCGTACTATGCTCCCCATTATATTTGCGGACAGGTCTCGTTTCTGATACCTAATTGCTCAATTAACACCCCAAGTGCAATAAATTTCATTAAAAACGAAATAATATGCACATCTGATTATAAGTTTTGGGTCAAGATCACATTAATAGGCCTACAAAATATATAGTATTGCGCTGATTTTTCGAGGACAGTGATGAATACGAGTATAAAAAAACTGATCAGCCAATTTCTATGTACCTTGTTTGTCCTAGGATTAGTCCCTGCTCTCTATATAAACTCTGAATTTGAACGGGTTGAAGCCCAGTATGCGCTAAACATCAAACAGTCTAATCAAAACCAAATCGAATACAGCTTCCATCAACTCGCTATTATTGTTGAGCAAATATCAAACGCGGTTCCCTCTATTGCCGCCTCACAGACCCTACTTCGTTCCATTTCCGAGCCTTCAGTTACTAACAAACAAGCACTGCAGGATCTGTGGGTTGTATTGGCACACGGGCAACAATACTACTCTCAACTGCGTTTCCTAGATCTAGACGCTAATGAAGTATTCCGCGTCAACTATAAAGATGGCCACGCAAGTGTCACTCCAGACCACGAGTTACAAAACAAATCCTCTCGCGATTACTACAAAAAGCTACAAGAATTAGAGATTGGAGAAGTTAAAGCTACAGGCATTGATCTAGAAGTTGAAAATGGAGAGTTAGTTCGCCCCTTTTCGCCGACACTTCGCATTATGACGCCTGTCACTGTAGGGGAGCACATTATTGGCTATTTCATTGCTAACCTAAATATGCGCGAGATCTATGATCGCTTACATTACCAGATAGGTACATCAGCGACAGTTCCGGTCATCCTTAATAATACTGGTCATGTCATCATGGGTCCCGACCCTGAGGATTCATTTGGGCATGTGATTGAATCACGTTCAGACAAGACGTATGCAAAACTAGCCCCAGGCCTGTGGCAGAATATTCAAAGCGGCACCTCATCCAGCTATTTTGATGGTAAAAACTGGTATTTTCACTCTGACATCAGCCCTAAGATTAAGCAGTTTGAAGGACCAATTTATATGGTTCTTCATATTGAAGAACATCAATTTAACACTCAGTTTCAACAAGAAAATCACGCCATAGTCGTTCAGATAATCATACTCTCGATATTGATTTCAATGATATCTGCAGGTTTCGTACTGTGGAACAGAAATCATAAAAAGAACAGTATCGAAAGCCAACTCGCCAAAGCGGCAATGAACGGTATGTCTGCCCTATTAATCACAGACAAAAATAACCGAATCATAAAAGTAAACCAAGAGTTCACCCGTGTCAGTGGCTACGAGTTAGAAGATGTAAAAGGTAAACAGCCTTCATTGTTTAACGCTGGCCGATATAATGAAGAGTTCTACACTAAAATGTGGAGCGTCATTAAAGAGACAGGGATGTGGGAAGGCGAAGTGGTGAACCGACGAAAGGATGGCACCTTCATCACGGAAATTCTTCGAATACAAACCATCAAAGACTCAAAAGATGTGATTCAATTTTATGTTGCATCATTTGTTGATATCAGCAAACGCAAAGAGCTCGAGAATAAATTGAGAAACCTTAGCGAAAAAGATGCACTATCTGGCTGTTGGAATAGACGAAAGTTCGACCTGGAGCTTCGTGACGAGTGTTCTCGCGTTAGTCGTTACCCTACTCGCGAGCAATCTTGCTTAGCCATATTGGATATTGACCATTTCAAACGCATTAACGATAGATTTGGACATGATTATGGCGATAAAGCCATACAAACCGTAGCACAGGTACTGCAACGTGAATGCCGAGATACCGATTTCGTGGCTCGTATTGGGGGAGAAGAGTTTGGGGTTATCTTGCCTCACACGACACCACAAGAAGCCGACTATGTGCTTAATAGGCTGAGAATCGCGATCAGTATCGAGTTCGACAACGTCGTTACAATAAGTGGCGGAATAACCAACCTAACAGGTGAACCTGCACTCAATTATAAGTGCGCCGATTTAGCTCTTTACGAAGCAAAAGCAGTAGGTAGAAACAGTGTATGTTTGTTCCTTGATAGCGAAATGAGCGAAATTGCATAGTGGGAGCCTGCATCGCACCACCGCCCCGCTAACTTATTCATTTCACTCTAGAGTCGTTCACTCAACAATCAACTTGGTGCGGGGTAGAACTCCAGCGTATTCCCTTCGACTACCAGAATGCAATCCATATTCGCAGCATGGGCTGCCTGCTTACCAAGGTGAGTATCTTCAAACACAACACACTGCTTTGGCTGTAAACCCATACCAAAACAAGCAGCTAAGAAAGTATCAGGGTTTGGTTTATGATTCTTCACATCTGTCGCTGTCACTAAGATATCCAACTTACTCAAGATATCCGTTTTATCTAACAGTTGTTCTGCGCTCTTGCGTTGACTGCCCGTTCCAACCGCAATCTTCTTGTCACCGAGATGGTCTATCAAAAGAGAATACGTACAAGGGATAATATCTCCTTTGTCTTCAATAGCTGCAAACGAAGCCATTTTAAACGTAGAAACCGCTTGTGGGTCGAGCGATAAACCGTACTTACTATTTACCTCACCAGCGATCTTATAACTCGGCATTCCACCTAAGCTATGCAGCCAAGACGCTTCGAAATAAAAGCCGAACTCTTCCGCCGTTTGTTGCCATGCTTTCACATGTGCTGGCATTGTATCGATCAACGTACCGTCCATATCAAAGATTAATCCTTCATACGCCGTTAAATCAATTTTCATCACTACTACCACTCTTTAAGAAAGTTACTGATACCATACCCAATATTCAGTATCATGACCCCATATTACTGTTCAAAATGGATGTTTATGTTACAAATATCTAACTCTGTTTCAATTCAAGACTGGGAACTCCAGCTAACCGCGATCAGAGCTCAAGGAGCCGGAGGTCAAAACGTCAATAAAGTATCGAGTGCGATACATTTACGTTTTGACATAAAGCACTCAACCCTACCCGATTTCTATAAAGAAAAACTCCTGGCACATAAAGATGGTCGTATCACTAAAGATGGTGTGATTATCATTAAAGCTCAACAGTACAGAACTCAGGAGCAAAACCGAGACGATGCTTTGGTACGTTTGAAAGAGCTGATCTTAGAAGCAACAAAAGTTCAAAAAGTGAGACGAGCAACCAAGCCAACACGCGGCTCTCAAAAAAGACGTTTAGAAAGTAAAAAGCAAAGAAGCACCACCAAACAACTTCGCGGAAGAGTAGGCTAATTGTTTCATGTCCGTAGTGAGCACCTCACCATGAAACAATCATTTTAGCTCTAACTAGCTGGACAAAAGACGATACCTGACATTATTTATTCGTAGACAATTTATTCGAAGACTGGTTGTTTGAGGCTACGTATTTAAAACACTATTGATTAGAAAATATCTATTGGAACAAAACGCTACTTCTGTTTTTTGACCGACAAAATCAGTTTAATCAACAGCATTCGCTCTTCACTGGTTAACAAACGACTAGCAGCAGCTACATCTTCCGCTGCTGCTTCAGACGCTCCTACAACGTCGAGTACGACATCCAAGTCCGTCACTTTCAAAGTTCTCGTGATCGAACGATACTGAGACATTTTGATATCAGCCTCTCCGCGCTCAATTCGTTGATAGGTTTTCAAGCTCATTCCTGCGCTAGCCGCTAATTTTTCTTGAGACCAATTGCCTAGCTTCCTACGCTCAATCAGCGCAATGACTATAGGTTCTTGTGACATAAGCACCTCCAGAATAGACAGTTATGACCTAATTTCAGCAAGAAGCAGACCATATTGACTTAGAACAGTTTACATAAGCGATTAAAGGCATATTATTCGGCCGATAAAAACGTTACGTTTCATGGACTTTCACACTTACAACGACGTTAACTCGCGGGTAGATAAGTTTGAATTATCAGAGCTAGGAAATAAGAAAAATTGCAAATTGCGAATAATGATAGCGTGAAATTGGAAATTGCGAATCTCTATAAATTGGCATTTCCTTGCATACAACAGGCTTTAGAATCAGAAGATACCCGTAATGAAATTGTTGCGGTACAGCAGAGGTTACTGACTTACAAAGAAGTACTGTTACACGGAAATATGCTGGAAGATAAAGAATTAAAACAGGCTTTTTCTGCATTGAACCAAAGCGAGAAAGGTGTTGTACAAGGTGGTATTCAAAATATCAACGATGCAATAAAGCAAATGGATGAAATTGTCGAAAGGTATAGCAGGAAGGCGAAAATCAATAAGCAGGCTTATCGACAAGTTTGAAGCGATAGTACTCCGAAATAACCAAGTCGACGCTGATGCTTTTTAGCGTCGACTTAATCTAAGACTTCTTTCATTAATGCTTAAATGAACAACCTGTCGAGGTATAGCCCTCAATCATGCTGATGAACGTCTACTTAACTTTAAATAGATTGTCTTCTTAAAATAAGTAAACCAAGCGCGAATATCGACAAGAATCCCAAAGAACCGCCGCTACTAGAGCCTGAGTTGGTGCCTGAATTAGACCCGCCCGATAGGCTTATCTTCGGCATTGACGTTTCATTTAACAAAGCAGAAGATGAATCAACGGTTTCACCATCGCTCACTCGTACGAGAACACGAGAACTCGGTGTACTTCTAACTTCAAAAGTTGCGTTTTCAGTGCCTGAAACAACTCGATCTATCCATCCTGCATAATCATAAACTTCCGTAAAAACAGACGTGTATTTTTCAGTAAGGCTTCCACATGTAGCTGGCCCGTAACTCGTAATGCCTATTTGCTGATAGCTAACCCCATCCCACCAATAGACAGGACCGCCTGAATCACCATTACAGGTCGAGTTTTTGTATCCATTGAACTGCGCTCCATCAAAACAAAGCTGTTTGTCTGTTGAATTACAGCTATTTGTAGCATCGAAGGTTAAATTCGCTTGATTTACTACATTGGTAGCAGTTCTAGAAACAGTTTTGCCTTGGTCATCTGTTATATGACTCGTCAAGCCTCGGCCAACTGCCTTAAACGTATCTTGACCACGATTCAATGCATAGACATTGTCGAATGTAGAGTTAATTGAAGAAGAGTAGTCTCGTACATTTAAGGCTGTTTTGAGTTTCAAGATAGCAATATCGTTTGGTAATACTTTCCCGTTGATGGGATCAAGATTATTACTATAGTCACTTGGATAATATATCTTTTCGACTCGTGCTGATTGGTATCCACCGTTGTTATATTTTGTTTGATCTGCCATTCCTGGAACAACCCAAGTATTAAGCATCCACGCGTAACTTTCATACACACAATGGGCAGCGGTAAGCACGAATTGTGCATCTATAATGGTTCCACCACAGTAGTTAGAAAATTTTGAACCATCATGAAAGTACAGGCTAGTAAACGTTGGATAAGTATTAGTTAGTTCTGCATCTGTTGTGGGGCTACCATTGATAATATAAGGTGAAACACCGACATTAGGAGCACTTTCGACCGAGTTTTCCGTCGCCATAACACTTGATGTGTAAATCAATGGAGCTAACAGCCCTAAAACGGCTTTACGAACCGGACTCATTGTATGGTTAACATTCATAGATAACTCCTTGTAACCCCTACTACTTATTTACAAAAATGATGAATCGTCACCATAACACGTACCACTAATATTATAGTAAGCAATTTTAATGATATAGCCATATGTCTCGTTTTAAAAAACGAACTTTCAGGTATCTGGGCTTGTAGCGATATAGAAAGTTATACGATCTTAAAATTAGATACGTTTATAAAAATAGATACGTTCATAAAAAGGGAGACAGGCTTAAACAAAAAAGCCTACCATTGAACTTCTCTATACAGAGAATCAAACAGTAGGCTTTGTTTAGCTTAATAGTTGCTCTTAAAAGAGATTAGCCACGGTAGTAACGTTGAGGTACGAATGGCATTTTTTCTACTGTCATTGGTAGCTTCTTACCACGAACTTCAGCGAATACTTCAGTGCCAATTACTGCTAGATCAGTGCGTACATATGCCATAGAAACAGGTTTGCCTGCATTAGGCCCCGCTGTACCGCTTGTTACAACACCAATCTTGTTGTCTTCAGCATCGAACAGCTCAGCGCCTTCACGTACTGGCGCTTTAGTTTGACCAACAAGACCAACACGCTTACGTTGAACATCTTTGGTTGCGATTTGCTCAAGGATGATATCAGCGCCAGGGAAACCGCCTGCACGTTCACCGTCTGTACGACGCACTTTTTGAATACCCCATAGAAGGCTAGCTTCTACTGGAGTAGTTGTTGTATCTAGGTCATGACCGTATAGACATAGACCACACTCAAGACGAAGTGAGTCACGAGCGCCAAGGCCAATCCACTCTACTTCAGCTTCTGATGTTAGCTTGCGTGCCAGTGCTTCAGCGTGATCGTTAGGAACAGAGATCTCGTAGCCATCTTCCCCCGTGTAACCACTGCGGCTCACGATGCATTCAACGCCGTCGATATCAACTTTTTGAACGTCCATGAAAAGCATGTCAGCAACGCTTGGTTGGAAACGAGCTAAAACTTCAGACGCTTTAGGGCCTTGAAGTGCTAATAGAGCGCGATCATCAATCACTTCCATTTCTACGTCAGCTGGAAGGTGCGCAGTTAGATGGTCGATATCTTGTGTCTTACATGCTGCGTTCACAACAACAAACAGGTGATCACCTAGGTTAGCAACCATCAGATCATCCATAATGCCGCCCTGCTCGTTAGTAAAAAACGCATAGCGCTGCTTACCAGAAGGAAGGTCAATAATATCTACAGGAACCAAAGATTCTAAGACAGCAGCTGCGTTTGCACCATGTAGACGAAGTTGCCCCATGTGAGAAACATCAAAAAGACCAGCAGCATCACGAGTATGTAAATGCTCTTTCTTTACACCAAGCGGGTACTGGACTGGCATATCGTAGCCAGCGAAAGGAACCATCTTTGCGCCCTCTTCAACGTGAAGTGCATGCAGTGGTGTTGTTAGTAGGTCTTGATTAGCGTGTTCTTGAGTCATTTTATTCTCCATGAAGCGTTGCAGGCTGTCCAAAATCGAGTCTGCCGCTTATATCTCTATTTAGAGTCGCCTCTAACGATACTGGTTAACGTTAGAAACAGTAGATAGTAAAAAGTGATGTCCTTTATATAGGCTTATATCGTTGGCTCTATAAATTATGAATAACTGTACAGAACCCATACAACTCACTTTCTAAGAATTCACTTCAGTAAACTTCAATCAACATGAGTAAACCATGTTCACTATAATAAACAAGCCTGCGTCAGTTTTACACCCTTAACAATAGTCAAACAGCTCAAAATGTGACATTTAACAATTTAAAAACAATTGTTCGGTACATGCAAAAACGCGATATTGATGATTTTCGCATCAATATCGCGTCTATTAGCTAACGTTCAAAACAAAAGCAAACGTTTGCATCCACTATAAGAAATTCAAAACTTGTTAGCTTATTTTGCTGTGACCTACAGTTATTTTGCAGTCACCCACAGAATGAGTGCATCTTCAGCACTAGTTGAAATCAGCATATGACCCATATTCGCATCGTAATACATGCTATCGCCTTCACTCATTGGCACGGGTTCGTAGAATTCTGAGTAGAACATCACATCACCCGATATGATCATTAAGAACTCTTCACCATCGTGGCGCACCCAATCGTTATACTCTTCAAAAGTACGAGCTCTCACTCGACTCTTAAACGGCATCATCTTCTTATTAGAGAGCTCTGTGGCAAGCAATTCGTGTTCATAAGTGGGTGTTGGGTGTGGTTTACCTTGGCCTACTTTGGTTAAATCACGACGTCCTGTAGCGACTTTTTTTCTTGGTGGTTCAAAGAGTTGCGGCATATTTATCTGCAACCCCATAGCCAATTTCTGCATCGCTTGAAAGGTCGGAGAGATCTGTTCATTCTCTATTTTACTGAGCGTAGAACGCGCCAAGCCTGTTCTTTGGCTTGCTTCTTCTAGCGTGATCCCAAGCTTACCGCGGATGTCTTTAATGCGCTGGCCAAGCCTAAGTGGTTCAATATTCTGGTCTAACGTTTCCTTCGCCAACGTTAGAGATGGGTACTCATCATAAATGTCTTCTGACATAGGTCCCTCACTAATTTTTTACTTCCTGTCTATTAATTTCATTGTTGCATAAAGCGCTTTGTTGATTAAAGAGCACACAGAGAAATAAAGCGTGCTCCCCGTAGCAAAACAAGAAAATCTGTTTCCTATTGGAAATTTTTGTTGAAAATTGATTTTAACGGAGCTATGTTATCGACTTGTTAGATGAAGAGATGCTACTTCGGCTTGCCGCAAATGATAGATTTAACATTTGTAAGAGCTGTTTTTTACCCGATTTTTTGGGAACCAATTCGTGCTGCATTGACCCTACAACGATCGCTTAGACGCTGTAAGAGTATATTTAATACGCAATCAACGTATGTCTGTACCTATATAGCGCAAACGATACCGATGCAGAAATCAACGTAAGACCTAATGGACTATAAAAACAATCACCATTAGCTTAATGAAAGGTCTCGACAATGAACGCTTACCAAAACCACAGCTTAGACAGTTTTTTCTCTACGAACCTATCAGGCACTGACGACGCCGTATTTGCTGGAATCCAAGCAGAGAACACTCGTCAAAACGAACAAATCGAACTTATTGCTTCTGAGAACATCGTTTCTAAAGCAGTAATGCAAGCTCAAGGCACTTGCCTAACCAACAAATACGCAGAAGGCTATCCAGGCCGTCGCTACTACGGTGGTTGTGAGCACGTAGATACCGTTGAAGCTATCGCAATTGAACGTGCTAAACAGCTGTTCAAATGTGAGTACGTAAACGTGCAGCCTCACTCTGGCGCTCAAGCAAACGGTGCAGTAAAACTTGCCCTACTTCAACCCGGCGACACAATCCTTGGTATGTCTTTAGATGCTGGTGGTCACCTCACACACGGTGCACGTCCTGCAATGTCTGGTAAGTGGTTCAACGCAGTTCAATATGGCGTAGACCGCGACACACTTGAAATCGATTACGAAGCAGTTCGCGCATTAGCTGTCGAAAGCCAACCTAAAATGATTATTGCAGGTGGTAGTGCTATCCCACGCGTTATTGATTTCGCTAAGTTCCGCGAAATTGCTGACGAAGTTGGCGCTATCCTAATGGTCGATATGGCACACATCGCGGGTCTTATCGCGACAGGTGCTCACCCTAGCCCACTACCACACGCACACGTTGTTACCACAACAACGCACAAAACACTTCGTGGCCCACGCGGCGGCATGATTCTTACGAACCACGAAGACATCAACAAAAAGATCAACTCTGCAGTGTTCCCTGGCCTTCAAGGCGGCCCACTAATGCACGTTATCGCGGCTAAAGCAGTGGCGTTTGGCGAAGCACTTGGCCCAGAATTTAATACTTATATTGATTCAGTGATCGACAACGCAAAAGTTCTCGCTGAAGTGTTGCAAACTCGCGGTTGTGACATTGTGACTGGCGGTACAGACACACATCTAATGCTGGTTGACCTTCGCCCTAAAGGCTTGAAAGGTAACGTAACTGAAGAAGCATTAGAGCGTGCAGGGATCACATGTAACAAAAATGGCATACCATTCGATACAGAGAAGCCTATGATTACTTCTGGTATCCGTTTAGGCACGCCAGCTGGAACCAGTCGTGGTTTTGGCACTGAAGAATTCAAACTTATCGGTGAATGGATCGGCGATGTACTTGATGGCTTAGTTGAAAGCCCTGAAGGCAATGCTGAAGTTGAGCAACGTGTTCGCAAGCAAGTTAAAGAGCTTTGCAAACGCTTCCCTCTTTACCGTTAAACCAATTTTAAGATTTAAATTAAAACCTCATAAATTTTTGGAGAATAAGCAATGGACAATACACTAAAGTTTGCAGACAGCCACGAGTGGGTTAAAGACAACGGAGACGGTACTGTAACTATTGGTATTTCTGAGCACGCTCAAGAGCTACTAGGTGACGTTGTGTTTGTTGACCTGCCAGACACTGAAGACGAAATTGAAGCTGGCGAAAGCTTCTCTCTGGTTGAATCAGTGAAAGCAGCTTCTGATATCTACGCACCAATCTCTGGCGAAATTGTAGAAATCAACGAAGAATTAGAAGATAGCCCAGAGCTAATCAACGAAGAACCTTATGAAGGCGGTTGGATTGTTAAAGTGAAGATGTCTGATGCGTCTGAACTAAACAACCTTAAAGATGCGGAAGAATACCTAAGCTCTGTAGAAGAAGACTAATAGGTAACCTCATTACGATAAAGCTGCTCTTTGGAGCAGCTTAATTTTAGGGGCTAGCTCACGGCTCCAGAGAGAAAGTAGAACATATCATGACTGAATTACTTCAAAGCCAATTACTGAAAGACTTGGGTACGCAAAACGAGTTTGTTGCTCGTCATAACGGCCCTAATAAAGCAGACCAGCAAAAAATGCTTGAAGCGATCAACGCGACTAGCCTAGACGCACTGATCGACGAAACGGTTCCTGCACAAATCCGTCTTGAAAAACCAATGACACTTGCTGCGCCACTGAGCGAGATGGACATGCTGACCTCTCTTAAAGAGATCGCTAACCTAAACCAAGTGAAACGTACTTTCATTGGCCAAGGCTACTACAACACATTCACTCCAAACGTTATTCTACGTAACGTTTTAGAGAACCCCGGCTGGTACACAGCTTACACACCATACCAACCAGAGATTTCTCAAGGTCGTCTTGAAGCTCTACTCAATTACCAACAAATGGTAATGGACCTAACCGGTATGGAAATCGCGAACGCATCCCTTCTTGATGAAGCGACAGCGGCTGGCGAAGCAATGACTCTGTGTAAGCGTGCTGGCAAAAGCAAGAGCAAAGTATTCTTCGTTGCTGACGATGTTCACCCTCAAACACTAGAAGTTGTTAAAACTCGTGCTGAGTACATCGGTTTTGAAGTAATGGTTGGTGCTCTTGAAACACTTCCAGAGCAAAACGTATTTGGTGCGCTTCTTCAATACCCAAGTACAACGGGTGAAGTTCGTGACCTAACAGACATCATTGCGAAAGCTCAAGCTAACAAGACTCTTGTAACCGTTGCAACTGACCTACTTGCTTCCGCTCTACTTAAGCCTGCGGGCGAAATGGGCGCAGACGTAGTCATCGGTTCAGCGCAACGTTTCGGCGTTCCTATGGGTTACGGTGGTCCACACGCTGCATTCATGGGTACTCGTGAAAAACATAAGCGTACAATGCCAGGTCGTGTAATCGGTGTATCTATCGATACTCACGGTAACCAAGCGCTACGTATGGCAATGCAAACTCGTGAGCAACACATCCGCCGCGAGAAAGCGACATCGAACATCTGTACAGCTCAAGCACTTTTAGCAAACATGGCGTCGTTCTACGCGGTTTACCACGGTGCAGAAGGCCTACGTACTATTGCTCGTCGTACACACCACATGACAGCTATCCTAGCGGCTGGCCTGACTAAATCGGGTTACGAACTAACGAACAACAGCTTCTTTGATACCATCACGATCAACTCTGAAGAGAAGACAGATGCACTGTACGCGAAAGCGCAAGCAGCAGACATCAACCTTCGCCTTCTTAAGGGTAAAATCGGTATCAGCTTAGACGAAACAACAACGATCGACGACGTGAATGCACTATTCGCAATCTTCGACGTGAAAGAAGACGTTCAAGCACTATCTTCTGACATTGCATCAAATGAGTTTGCAGCAATTCCAGAAAACTGCCGTCGTGAATCAGAGTTCCTAACTCACCCAGTATTCAACACGCACCACAGCGAAACGCAAATGATGCGTTACCTAAAACAGCTTGAGAACAAAGACTTCTCACTAACGCACGGCATGATCCCACTGGGCAGCTGTACGATGAAGCTGAACGCTGCTGCTGAGATGATTCCAGTAACATGGCCTGAGTTTGGTTCAATTCACCCATTCGCACCTCTAGAGCAAGCAGCGGGCTACACAGCGCTAGCGAAAGATCTTAAAGAGAAGCTATGTGAAATTACCGGTTACGACGATTTCTCACTACAGCCTAACTCTGGTGCATCTGGCGAATACGCAGGTCTAATCGCGATTCAACGCTACCACGCAAGCCGCGGTGAAGCTCACCGTAATGTTTGTCTGATTCCAAGCTCTGCGCACGGTACTAACCCTGCAACAGCATCTATGGTTTCAATGAAAGTAGTGGTTGTTAAGTGTGATGAAGATGGCAACATCGACATGGCAGACCTAGCAGCGAAAATCGAGAAGCACAAAGACAACCTATCAAGCATCATGATCACTTACCCTTCTACGCACGGCGTATACGAAGAGCAAGTGAAAGAAGTGTGTGAACAAGTACACGCAGCGGGCGGTCAGGTTTACCTAGACGGCGCGAACATGAACGCTCAAGTAGGTCTAACTTCACCTGGCTTCATCGGTTCAGACGTATCTCACTTGAACCTACACAAAACATTCTGTATCCCACACGGTGGTGGCGGTCCGGGTATGGGTCCTATCGGCGTTAAATCGCACCTAGCACCTTTCCTACCAGGTCACATCGAAAACGGTGTACAAGGTTCTGACTACGCGGTATCAGCGGCAGATTTAGGTAGTGCTTCAATCTTACCTATCTCTTGGGCTTACATCGCAATGATGGGCGAACCTGGCCTAACAGACGCAACGAAAGTAGCGATTCTGAACGCGAACTACGTGATGGAAAAACTACGTCCTCACTACCCTGTTCTTTACCGTGGCACTAACGGCCGCGTAGCGCACGAATGTATTATCGATATTCGTCCACTTAAAGAAGACACAGGCATCAGCGAAGAAGATATTGCTAAGCGTTTAATGGACTTCGGTTTCCACGCGCCTACTATGTCTTTCCCAGTTGCTGGCACACTCATGGTAGAGCCAACTGAATCTGAAGATTTAGAAGAGCTAGACCGTTTCTGTGAAGCGATGATCGCAATCCGTCACGAAATGGCAGCAGTGAAAGCGGGTGAATGGCCACTAGATAACAACCCTCTAGTGAACGCACCGCACACACAAGTTGACCTTTCAGGCGCAGAATGGGATCGCCCTTACTCTCGCGAACTGGCTTGTTTCCCATCAAAAGCAACCAAGAACTCGAAGTACTGGCCTACTGTTAACCGTGTAGATAACGTATACGGCGACCGTAACCTAATCTGTTCTTGCCCAAGCATCGACAACTACGAAGACTAATTCGTAGCGGCGCTAAGCAGAACAACATAACAAAAGGCGAACCGAACGGTTCGCTTTTTTGTTTTTCGGATTCCAGATTATATGACTAATAAAGCATTGACCTTACCGTAAGGGAAAGGTTTAAGGTGAAATGAATCCAATGAAGAATGAGGAAACAATTATGGGATGTTGCAATAAAGCGCCAAAAGGTGGGGCCCCTCTTAGCTTACTTCTAAAGGTCACGCTTGGGATTGGTCTTTTTGTGTTTCTGCTGGCGTTGTGGCAGTAGAAAACTTATAGGGCTTTAGCTTTAAAGCTAAAAAGTGATGGTCTATAAAACAGGAATAGCGCCTAAATAGCCATTGACGCCATAGTCGTTTGTTAAGTGCCTGTTATTGCTTTAGTAAACCCGTACATATCAACTACTTTAGCTTTTGTATAAGGTAACGTAGTATCAACGCCTGAATTAAAATCAACTGTCATTCTATTTGATGAAACTTGGTCTATTACAAGTTTGTTTGATTGATAAAACCGACTTAAACAGTCCAATGACTTTGTATTAATGCTACTGAAGCCACATTCGCCTTTGAAAATGTCTCCGAAAGTCTGTTTGAAAAAGCGGTCATTTGCTGGCACAGAACCAAAAACACCAAGCATTATTTTTGTAACTAATGTCAGGTGGCTAGTATTTTGAGGAACTAAGATAGTTCTAATCTCGTTATATTGATCTAATAGAAACTCAATATTTTCACTAGTATAAGAGTCAACATCAATAGACCAAGCACAAGTGATCCGCACCAGCAGTTTTGGACACTGAGTTAAGTGAGTACAATCACTAATGAG
>NZ_JBFSUD010000040.1:0-44105 GCF_041467175.1 Vibrio sp. 10N.247.310.24 | reverse complement strand
TGGGTGAGTACACCTTTACTCTACTTGAAGCATTAGATCATGCTGATGGCCAAGCGAAGAACGATCTGAGCTTTGAACTGCCTGTATTTGCCGTCGACCGCGATGGTGACGATTCATTGATGTCGCCATTGAAAGTGACGGTCAGCGATGATGTGCAAGGCATGCAAAACCAAACGTTGACCATTACTGAGCCAACGGTGGCTGATTTGGCTGCTGGTGTTGTCACGACAGGCACGGTTGATGTGATGCCAGTGCAAAGTGCAGATGGGGCAACGATTACCCAGTTCGTTTATGACGGGCAACTTAGAACATTGGTTCAAACAGATACTGGTGAGCAGCGCTTCGGTTTCACTGAAGGGACGTTAGTCATCACCCTTCAAGGTGAAGTGCGTTTTGAACCCAATCGCGATTTAAACCACACGAGCAGCGAAGACATCGTTAAAACCATCGTGGTGACGTCAAGTGACTTTGATAAAGACCCAGTGACATCTACCGTGAAGTTGACCATCACCGATGGTGATATTCCAACGATTAATACCATTCCAAGCGTCACGCTATCGGAATCTAACCTTGCCGATGGTTCGGCAGCAAGCACCGCGCCTGTGAGTCAAACAGAGACGATCACCTTTACCAATCAAAGCGACAATGTGACCAGTTTCCGCATTGAGCCAAGCTTATTTAATACCAACGACACACTTAAATCTAATGGGTTGGTCGTTGAGCTTAAAGCCGATCCAAACACGACTGGGGGGTACATCGGCTTTGTGAAAGACGGAGCCAACCCAGAAGTTCCTGTCTTTACGATTAGTTTCTCTACTAGCACTGTGGGTGAGTACACCTTTACTCTGCTTGAAGCATTAGATCATGCTGATGGACAAGCGAAGAATGACCTGATATTTGAACTCCCCGTTTATGCGGTAGATCGTGATGGTGATGACTCATTAATGTCGCCACTGAAAGTGACGGTCAGCGATGATGTTCAAGGCATGCAAAATCAAACGCTGAGCATTACGGAACCAACGGTTGCAGATTTAGCCGCTGGTGTTGTCACGACAGGTACTGTCGATGTCATGCCAAACCAAAGTGCCGACGGGGCAACGATTACCCAGTTTACTTACGATAACAACGTGTACACGTTAGTTCAGGGGACAACCGGAGAGCAGGTTTTCCCTGTTGCTGAAGGTAAACTGTATATCACTCTGGAAGGTGATGTCCGTTTCGAACCTAATCGCAACCTCAATCATTCAGGGGGCGATATTGTTAAGACTATTACGGTCATGTCTGAAGATAAAGATGGTGACGAAGTCACGTCGACCGTTACGCTTACCATTTCAGATGGTGCTCCACCTGTTATTGATAACATATCACCAGTCGCTTTGGCTGAAGCAAACTTGCTTGATGGGACCTCTCCGAGCATAACGGTCACTCAAACCGGAACAATGACGTTTACATCTGGTAGTGATGATGTGAACCACTTCCGTATTGATACTGCGCAGTTCAACACAACTGGGGACCTAAAATCGGATGGTCTGGTTGTTAAGCTAAAACAAGATCCTCTAAACAGCGACAATTATATTGGCTTCGTAGAAAACGGTGGTGTCCAAACGGACATTTTCACCATCACTTTTGATAGTTTGGTGCTTGGTCAATATACCTTCACATTGTTAGAAGAGTTAGATCACCTGCCTGTGCAAGGTAATAACGTTCAAATCTTCACTTTGCCAGTTATTGCGGTCGACCAAGACAATACGGATTCAGTAATTAAGCCTCTTACGGTGACTATTACTGATGATGTACCCGTCATTACGGATACAACAGTTGCGAGTACGTTTGTTGTTGATGAAGATGATTTAGGCTCTGTTGTGGCTCAAGCGACAGGCTCGTTTGTGACCACAGAAGGTGCAGACCAAGTAGAGGTTTACGAACTGCGTAACGTAGCCACTCTAGAAACTACTCTGACATCAGGCAATGAAGCGATTTCGATCACTGAGGTCACTGGGGCTGCGAACACAACCACCTACCAAGGTGCGACCACAAGTGGGACTCCGATTTTTACTCTTGCACTTGGTAACGATGGGTCATACACATTCACTTTACTGGGCCCTCTAAATCACGCTACTGGATCAAATGACCTAACCATACCATTTAATGTTGTGGCGGTAGACGGTGATGGCGATGACTCCAACCAGTATCAACTACCAATTCAAGTCATTGATGATGTTCCAGTAATGACGCCGCCGACGGGCGAAACGGTTGTCGATGAAGACGACCTTTCAGGCATAGGTTCGGATCAATCTGAAGACACCATTATCAATGGACTGTTCACCGTCGATGAAGGTGCCGATGGCGTTGTGAAGTATGAACTGGTTGATGAAGATTTAGTCTTGACCGGTTTAACCTCCGATGGAGAAAGCTTAGAGTGGCTAGCTGTTTCACAAAACGGCACAAAATTCACATACGTTGCTCAAACTGTGACCAGCAATGAAGCGGTGTTTGAGATTGTTTTCGATACCTCTGATAACAGCTATCAATTCGAATTATTTAAACCACTGAAGCACCCTGACGCTGAAAACGAGAATACGATAAATCTTGATTTCTCCATCGTTGCTGAAGATTTTGATCACGACCAATCGAATGCGATCGATCTGAAGATCACGGTGACGGATGATGTTCCATTAGTGACAACACAATCGATTACTCGTGTTGAAGGTCAGGGTTATCGCGGTTCTATAGTCGATATGTTTGCTGATGCCACTGATGTAGGCGCTGATGGGGCGGCTTTAAGTCGAATCGAAGGAATTACTGATAATGGAGTCAATATTGTTTTCCGCTCTGGAACTAGTGGGCCTTACAGTAGTGGTTTCGATCTAAATAGTGGAACTCAGGAGATTCGAGTATACGAGCAGAGCAATGGCGGCGTTGATACTCGTGAATTGGGTCGACTTCAAATAAACTCAAATGGTGAGATAGAATTTAGAGCCAATAATTACTTAGAGCATGTTGGTGATGAAATTAATTTCTCTATTAATGTAACAGCGAAGGATGGCGATTCAGATACGTCATCGACACCCTTGGACATCACTATTACGGATAGGAATTCGTCGAAAATCGCGCTGACAGTGACCACCTTTGAGGATGCGGGTAGAGACTCAACAATACCATATGCTGCAGGTAATGCTCCGATTCTTGAAAATATACAAGACAACCAAAGCGGTTTACCTAATGCACCAGCTCAAGTTGCGCTTCAGGTTAACCTGAATGACAGGGATAACAGCGAGTCTATCGGTCAACTGATTATAAAAAACAGTAACCATAGAGGCACGTTCTATTACTTTGAGGGTGGTGAGTATCACAAGTTAACGCCTGAAACTAACGGTCAAATATTATTTGGACCGCCTCAAATGCAACAAAGCTTTGCATTAAACCCGAGTGAAGTCAGACAAACTATTGCGACTATCGATAACCTGTTCTTTGTCCCTGACCAAAACTATGGTTCAGATAGTAATGGTGTTGAGATCCGCTATCAATTGGAGATCGATAATGGAGGCACTCTTGACCACAAAGTAAACTCAAGCTTCAAAATCGAGATTGAAGCGGTAGCGGATATTGCTACTTGGGATGATGGTAATAGCACTTATCAGTATCAAGTCAACGAAGATGAAGACAATGTCACACTACAGCTGAATGCAGAATCACAAGATAACACTCAAACTGAAACGATCACCTATGAGTTAGAAGTTATCGAAGGCGACGGGAAGTTTGAGCTTCTTGATAAAGACGGCAATGTGCTTACTCTGACGGCGGATGGTGTATATAAAATAGCAGCAGAAGACATTAACACCACCGTGGTTAACCCTATTGATAATTTCTCGGGTCAGATTGAATTCAAAGCAACAGCGGTTACAGAAGAAACACTGAATCCTTATGAAGATACTGCCAACGGCGGAGCAAATGATAAAACTGAGGCCCGTTCTGTAGAGCAAAACATCATTATTGATGTCACCGCTGACGCGGATGCTGGAAAGTTCAGTGTTAATCGTATTCAGATTAACGAAGACAATATAGATGATCCTGATTACATAGGTCCGCTAGCTAACAAAGATGCATTCACGCTAGACGAAGTCATTACCATGACAGGGTCGGTCGATACGGATGGCTCTGAAGAACTGTTTGTTCGTATCAGCAATATTACAGAAGGCGCAGTGCTTTACTTTGTAGGTACAACCACGGTAGTTCCTATTGTCAGTGGTAGCAATTACCACGAAATAGCGTATTCCGATTTGGCTAATGTTGAGGTGGTTCCAACTAAACACAGCAATGTGGATTTCACTTTTGATGTTACAGGTGTAGTGAAGGACACTGCAAACCTGTCAACCAACCCACAACAAGTCGATGTAGAAATACTCGGTACTAAAACGGTTAACGTTGAAGTGAAAGGGGTTGCTGACACACCTTATGGTGGGACGAATGGTACCGATTGGACCGCGATTACAGATGGTACTGCAAGCGGCGTTCAAACGACGATTCAAGAGAGTCAAAACGGCGACAGCTTTGCTCTGCTTGACTTTACGGTATTGTCGGGTGAGAGAAAGCCTGATACAGGCACTACACCATTACCGGACGATGGTTCCGAATCAATAACGGTCATCTTATCGGGTATTCCTGATGGCGTTATAATCGAGGATGGTGACGGTACGGTTATTGATCTTAATTTTGTGGGTTACGAAACCGGACCGGGTGGTAGCCCTGATTTATCAAAACCTATCTACGAAGCTAATATTACGGAGGCGGGTACAACGTCAGGTATTCGTATTCGACCTGTCGACTCTTCGACCGAGAATATCCACATTCAAGGCAAAGTGATCGTAACGGAAAACGACGGTCACACACTTTCTTTTGATCAAGAAATTCGAGTGTTGGTTGAGCCTATCATCGATACCTCAACAACCTACGACAACGTCACAAACGGGAACGAAGATACGGCTATCAACATCGATTGGCATCCTGAAGGCGTTGACTATATCGACTCAGATGAGCATTTCACCTCAATTAAGATTTTCGGTATTCCACCGGGTGTCACACCCACCGTAAATGGTGATGTGACTGTTGTGAATGATGGTGCGGGTACGTTAACGATTACCCCTAAAGACGCGAATCAGACGCCGGAACAATTTACCCAAATTGCATTAGCGAATAACTTTATTCAAATGACTCCGCCAACTGACTCTAGCGTTGATTTCACATTGACGACAGAGGTAGACGTTGAGGAGCGTGATCACGAATATGTGGACTCTTCTAACCCAGGTGAGGGTATTGCGACTGCGACGGTTAAAGGTACGATCAATGTTATCGTAAGACCCGTTGTTGAGACTCATGATGGCATCGATAATCAGCTTATCGTCGACGACGTGGCTGGAACTGGTTCTTTGGGTACGGTGAGCGCCGATCCTTTGACTGGTGTACTCAAGTTTACAACCAACAGCGACAATCCGTCCGCCACGGATGAATTTGTTATTCGATATCAAGAAACCGATGCATCATCTGCTATTGAGGAAGTCGACCAACTGGTTATTCAATTAACGAATAATGACCCGAATAAGACTCCATTATCAGATGACGTATTGAATCAATTACTCGTTATTGGCGCGGCTTATGAAGGCGATGGTCGTTGGGTTGTGACGAATGAGGACTTGTTTAGTATCAGTGCTCCTAATGGTCTTGGTTTCCCTCCTATTTCTAATCTTCCAGACGTATTCAATGACATCAAGATGACTATCTTTAGTACGGTGGTTGATCGCGGTGATGGTGTTGAGGTTGAGTCATCTCCTGCCGTTATTCGGGAAGGCGAAGTGACATTATCATTTCCAGAAGTACTTGTTGGGGGAGGCGAGGTTGCAGCTAACATTACAATGGATGCTAATAGTGTTGTCGACGCTATCGAAGACACGCAACTTGATTTAGGTGCAGCACTAAATGGTGTGATCACTTTCTCTGGAGAAGATGCTTCGGTAGACCAAGTGACCATTATCATTGATGACTCCGTGACCATTAACCCAGGAGGCACTTTCCCAATTAGTTTAGCGGGAAGCAGTGAAGTCGATTTTGTTAATGGAAAATATGTATTTGAGACAACCGTTGAACAGGGCGTTCCAACTGATTTCTCAGGGCTGTTACTTAACTTGCCTGCCGATTACTCTGGTGACTTTAGATTACCACTAACCATAGTGACCAAAGATACGCTCTCTGGTGATGAGAAAACGTTAGTTACCGACGTCGTCATCAAAGTCGCGCCAGATGCAGAGACGGACCCTACGATTGAGGTGAATGTCGTCGGTTCGCTTGATGATGCCTTTAATCCTGTTGATAACGACGGTCAGGCTGGACAAGATCAGGTGGGTTACGAAGACACCTACATTCAACTCGACTTCAATTCGACTATTTCGGATCAGGTATCAGGCGTCGAAGGGGGGCAAGAGGCGTTTGCATCCATTACTTTGACGTTGGATGACCCTTCAATAGGGGCATTCTATGACAATACGGGCACCTCACTTGGTACCTCAGTCACGTTTAATCAAGCTGAAATCGCGGCGGGGGCGCTCGATAATGTCCTCTTTAGGGCGATAGAAAACTACCCAACTGGAAATGATATTAACCAAGTGCAGATTAATGTAAGTGGTACAGTTACAGATACCGCAACCTACAATGATTCTGCTTTTCCGGTAGGCACTGCAACCGACTCCGATACCTTCAATACAAGTGTTCGTTTTGATGTTGTTCCGGTTGTTGATGATGTACATGTCTCTGGGCCGGGTAGTGATCCTGATGTAATCGAGATTACCGGCAACGAAGACCAGCTTATTTCCTTGTCAGGTACAGGACCTGTATCGATTGCACTGACTGACCTTGATGGATCAGAACAGTTTGTATCGATTAAGTTCACCGATGTACCTGATGGCTTCCAGATGCGTGTAGATGCTGGTTCTGCTTACACTGTGAAAAACAACGGTGGCGGTGAGTGGAGTGTTCAATTGCCTCAAGCTTCTGGGCTTTCATTCGACTTAAGTGAAATTTCGATTTTACCGCCTAAAAACTTCAGTGGTACTGCTGAGTTTGGTGTTGAAGTGTTCACTCAAGAGTCGCTACTTGGTGTACCGACTGCGGCTGCAAACTTACCAAGCTTCAAACTGCATGTGGTGCCTGTTGGTGACGATGTTGATACCAATCCTACGGACTCTGTAACAGGCAACGAAGGGCAGAATATTGATATCGAAATCAATGCGACTATTTTAGATAAAGAGTTGTCGGCCACAGGAAGCGGAACGTATACCGAAAATGCACCCGAAACCCTTCGAGTCGAAGTGGCTGGTGTTCCTCAAGATGCTTCTATCTACTACCCTGACGGAACCACTATAGGTAGCTATGATCCAGCGACGCAACTCTGGACACTAAACGTCCCAGCTCAGTCGTTAGATAAGATCGTATTTAACTCTGGCGAACATAATAGTGATACAGGTAATGCTTTGGGTATTAATGGTCCACTGCAGATTACCGTTCGTTCTGTGGATACAGATGCTGATAACACGGAGCATTTAGGCACACCAACGAGTTTCAATGTTGATTTAGTGATTGATCCTATCAACGATCAACCGACCTTTGTCAATGTGACTAACCTTGAAACGACAGAAGACTCTACTGGCGTGGCAATCAACAACTTTAGTATCTACGATATCGACGCAAACTTTGATAATCCAGATGCACCGTATGTACTGACGCTAAAAGTTGACCAAACACTGCCGGGTGCACAGGGCGAGTTTGTACTCCCAAGCACTCAATCCAATGGTGTGACATTTGTATTGCAGGCTGATGGCTCACTTGTCATGACAGGTAAAGAAGCTGACATCAATGCAGCGCTAACTAATGGCGAGGTTACGTTCAAACCGGACCCGGATCAGAACTATCTCAATCAGGGTGGGTTAGTGACCATTAATGCTACGATCGATGACGGTGGTAATAACGGTTTGATTGATGCGGGTGATCCGAATACCGCTCAAACGAATCAAACTACCTTCACTATTAAAGTGACGGAAGTGAACGATGCTCCGATAGCGAGCAATATTGATTTGGGCACCATGCTTGAAGAAGGTCAGCTAATCATCAAAGCTGAAGACCTGATTACAGCGACGACAGACCCTGAGGGGCATGCCATTACGGTAACTAAGGTCGAAATCGATCAAGGTCAGGGGCAAATTCAGAAGTTTGAGAACGTTGGTGGGGCGGATGACAATTCGATTAATGGCCCATACTGGGTATTCACGGCAGCTGATGATTACAATGGCGATGTTACATTCACCTATACAGTAGAAGATAACGGTACAACCAATGGCTCAAATGATTTCTTAACGGATACCGCGGAAATCAGCGTTGTGGTACAAGGTGTTAACGATACACCTGTTGTTAATGGTGACAATGTCACTGATTTTATTGATGAAGAATCGGGTCAGCTGCTGAGTGGCATCAATGTCAGTGATCCTGATTATGTTGATTCATTTTCTAATGACTTGATGACGGTCACTTTGACGGTGGATTACGGAACGTTAAATGTGTCGCTGCCTGCCGTGACAACTGTGATGGTGAATGGCAACAACACAGGTTCGGTTATCTTAGTAGGTACGTTGAGCGACCTAAATGCATTGATTGACACACCGACTAGCCCTGCGGGTGTTTATCTGGATGCGAGCCTGTCTCCAACCAATAGCATTGGCTTGGAAGTCATCGCGAAAGATAGCGGAAACCCTTCTGGTATCGTCATTGAAACCACGCCAGTTATCTATGATATAGCAGTGACTCCTGTGGCGAATGCGCCGACCTTGTCGATTGATACTGCGTCTAACTACGTCAGAAATATCACCGCTAACCAGTCAGTAAGCGCTAGCGGCGTTCCTTTGGTTGGTATTATTGCTGCCTTGACCGATATTACGGAAAAGCTAACGCTACGTATTAGTGATGTGCCTGTTGGTGCTCAAATTACGAGTGATGTGGGTTCAGTGACTGATGTCGGTGGTGGAGTTTGGATTGCCACGGCGGATGCGATTGACACTGTGAAAGTGGTCGGGCTTTCTGATACGCCGGGAAGCTACACACTCAAAGTGGAGGCGGTTTCAGAAGAGCTAGATAACAGCGATACTGCAACATCGGCTTCGATAGATCTCAACTTGAACATTGTGTCTAACGGGGTTGATATCGATTTAGCTACAGAAACCGACGATGTTCAGTTATTGGCAGGGGCTGGCAATATCGACCTGACAGCGGGATCTGGAAATGATCGTCTGGAAGGTGGTTCGGGTGACGATACGTTAGTTGGCGGTGATGGTAACGACACTCTCATCGGTGGAGGCGGTTCCGATATTCTGACTGGTGGCGACGGTATGGATTCGTTTGTATGGTTCAACATCGAAGATGGTGTCGAAGATACGATTACCGACTTTAGCCTATCTGAAGGAGACCAACTCGATCTAAGAGAAGTGTTACCTGAGCTGAAAAGTGCCTCACCAGATATAACAACACTGCTGCAACACATTGATGCGAAGGTTGACGGGGATGATATTGAACTTACGATTAACCCTGATGGCTTAGGTACTACAGAACAAGTGATTGTGGTTGAAGATCTTGCGCCTCAGCTGACGTTAAATGGCACCATGCCTTCTGATATTCTGGATGCGCTAGTGCAACAAAATGTCATGACTCACGGTTAACGCTCAATTGATAAGCGCTAGTGATTAGAAGTGAATAACTAAACCATAACGAAATAGGCCAGCAATGCTGGCCTATTTTTTATTAAATCTTGCTGAATGAGTCCGATAAACCAATAGCCTCGATAAAACAATAGCCTCGATAAAACAACAAAAAGCCCATGCTGTCGGGGGAAAGCATGGGCATTATTTTATGTGTTATATCAGCTAAGCGAATAGTGTTCTTTCTCTATACTATTTGAGAATCGCTCCATCATTTAGCTTTTTTGCAGGGTTTTTGGCCGCATTAACCAGTAGGATACCAACGGTTAGTACCATCGAACCACATAGTAGGAACAACAAGCGTCCTGTTGGTTCGTTTGGAATCAGAGCCATTGCTAGGATACCGAAACCTGCTGTGCTGATAAGCTTACCAAGCATTGAACGCTGTTTAGTATCTAGGTTTTGTTGCTCTTCACCTTCCGCTACTAATGGTGTGTTCCAGTTAGTGAATAGTTGGTCAACTTCTTTCTCACGTTCAGGCGATAGGCCTTTGTAGAAGCGAGAAGTTAGCATGAAGTAACCACCAGTAAACACTACGTGAGCAGCTAAGCTAAGACCTACTTTCAAGTCGCTCCATTCACGGTCAGTAAGCGCTGTTTCCATACCGAATAGGTGCTCGATGTCTTCTGCTTGAAGCGAGATACCGAAGATGTAAGAAACGAAACCACCAACCACGAGAGTAGACCAACCAGCCCAGTCAGGCGTCTTACGAATCCACATACCAAGTAGTACAGGGATAAGCATTGGGAAGCCAATTAACGCACCTACGTTCATTACGATATCGAACAAGCTCAAGTGACGTAGAGAGTTAATGAACAAGCCAATCGCGATGATGATAACACCCATCATAATAGTCGTTAGCTTACTTACAATAACCAGCTCTTTCTGAGTCGCATTTTGACGAAGAATCGGGCTGTAGAAGTTCATTACAAAGATACCAGCGTTACGGTTCAAACCTGAATCCATAGAAGACATCGTTGCAGCGAACATTGCTGACATAAGAAGACCAACCATACCTGCTGGCATTACGTTCTGTACGAATGCTAGGTAAGCAGCATCACCCGCTTTATCACCCATTGAAGCGTACTCTAATGCGAACTCAGGCATGAATGCACTTACGTACCATGGTGGTAGGAACCAAATTAGTGGACCAACAACCATAAGGATACATGCTAGGCCTGCCGCTTTACGTGCGTTTTCACTGTCTTTTGCACATAGGTAACGGTAAGCGTTGATGCTGTTGTTCATTACACCGAATTGCTTCACGAAGATGAACACAACCCAAAGGATGAAGATGCTCATGTAGTTTAGGTTGTTACCTAACATGAAGTCGCCGTCGAAGTTAGCAACGATGTTAGTTAAGCCACCACCGTGGAAGTAAGCCGCAACCGCACAAGTGATTGTCACGGCCATGATTACAAGCATTTGCATGAAGTCAGAAGCAACAACCGCCCAAGAGCCGCCTGTTACTGCCATCAATACTAGAACCATACCCGTTACCACAATGGTTGCTTCCATTGGGATGTTGAATACAGCAGCTACGAAGATAGCGAGACCGTTTAGCCAGATACCTGCAGAGATAAGACTGTCAGGCATACCTGCCCATGTGAAGAACTGTTCAGACGTTTTACCAAAGCGTTGACGAATGGCTTCGATCGCCGTTACCACACGAAGTTGGCGGAACTTTGGAGCGAAGTACATATAGTTCATGAAGTAGCCAAAAGCATTGGCTAAGAATAGGATTACAATAACGAAACCGTCATTGAACGCGCGTCCTGCGGCACCTGTAAACGTCCATGCTGAAAACTGTGTCATGAAGGCGGTTGCACCAACCATCCACCACAACATTTTGCCGCCCCCTCTGAAGTAATCACTTGTAGAGGTGGTGAACTTACGGAACATCCAACCAATCGCGATTAAAAAGAAGAAGTAGGCGAGAACAACAAAAGTATCAATAGTCATCTTTTCAGCCTTTTAAGTTTCATAATTAACTGACACCTAGATTACTCCTTTCGCATGTTTATTTGTACTACAATATGTCTTTAGCGTGATCTGGGGCGCATGTTTATTTCATCATAGATGGCACTTAAAGCCGTTTAAGAGCTTAATTTTTTGCAATTATTTCAAACTTCATCGTTGTCGTCGGATAAATGCTTGAAAGTAAGCATTTAAAATAATAATACAAATGTCCATGTGGTTATAGGGGTTAGTTGAGCGAGCGTGTTGATTTAGAAGTGACAAAACTCTAATAAGTATGGTTAAAAATAAAATAGGTGTGTCCACTTTATATCACGTAATAAAAAAGCGAGCACAGAGCTCGCTTTCGTCGTTGAACAAGTGTCAGCCGGTTAACGCGAACCTATCTATTGACTAGCTCGACAGCGTCACGAACAAGCTTGCCTAGTTCGTCCCACTTACCTTCGTCGATAAGGTTAGTTGGAACCATCCAAGTACCGCCACACGCAAGAACAGAAGGGATCGATAGGTATTCATCTACATTCTTCAAGCTTACGCCACCAGTAGGCATAAATTTAACAGGGTAAACTGCTGTTAGTGCTTTAAGCATACCTGTACCGCCAGAAGGCTCAGCAGGAAAGAACTTCAACGTGCGAAGGCCCATTTCCATTGCTTGTTCAACTAGGCTTGGGTTGTTAACACCCGGTACAATTGCGACACCTTTATCGATACAGTATTGAACTGTACGAGGGTTAAAACCTGGGCTTACGATGAAATCAACGCCAGCTTCGATAGATGCGTCAACTTGCTCGTTAGTCAGTACAGTACCTGAACCGATTAGCATGTCTGGGAATTCTTTACGCATGATGCGAATCGCTTCGATTGCACATTCTGTACGCAGTGTGATTTCTGCACATGGCATGCCGTTTTCAACCAGTGCCTTGCCTAGGGGGATGGCATCTTCAGCACGGTTGATAGCGATTACAGGGATTACTTTTAGGTTTGCTAGTTGTTCATTTAATGTAGTCATGAATTCTTTCTCACGTTAATAATGGGTCTGCTTTCAACTAAGCAAACCCTTGATTAATAGTTAAAGTGCGCAATTATAGAGACAAATCAGGGGTCGCTTCTAGAGGAATGATAGCACCTGGATGCTGAATCACAGTCCCTGCCACAATGTGACCTGCTAATGCTGCATCACGCGCATTGCCACCGCTCAAGCGTTTAGCCAAGAAGCCTGCACTGAACGAATCGCCAGCCGCTGTTGTATCAACGATGCTGTCTACTGGGTTTGGTGCAACGTACTGAGCACTTTGGCTTTCAACCACTAGGCAGTCTTTCGCGCCACGCTTAATGATGATCTCTTTCACACCAGACTCAGACGTACGTGCAATACACTGTTCAATGCTTTCGTCACCGTACAGCTCTTGCTCGTCATCGAACGTCAGTAGCGCTGTGTCGGTGTACTTAAGCATCTTCAAGTACCAAGAAATCGCTTCTTGTTGGCTTTCCCAAAGTTTTGGACGAAAGTTATTGTCGAAGAATACTTGGCCGCCTTGAGCTTTGAATTTGTCTAAGAAGCTGAATAGCTGTGCGCGTCCGTTCTCTGTCAAGATAGCAAGCGTAATACCACTTAGGTAAACCGCGTCAAAAGAAAATAGCTTATCAAGTAGAGCAGGCGTGTCTTGCTGGTCAAACATGAATTTTGCTGCAGCATCATTACGCCAGTAGTGGAAACTGCGTTCACCAGTTTCATCGGTCTCGATGTAGTAAAGCCCTGGTTGTTTGTGATCAAGCTGAGCAATTAAGCTAGTGTCGATACCTTCCGCTTGCCACTTTTCTAACATGTCGGTACTGAATGGGTCAGTGCCTAGTGCTGTTACGTAGCTCGTGTTGATATCTTGCTCTTTTGTTAAGCGAGACAAGTAAAGTGCTGTATTCAGTGTATCGCCACCAAAACTCTGCTGAAGCCCGTCTTGTTTCTGTTGTAGCTCAACCATGCACTCGCCAATGACCGCGATGTTTAATGATTTCATATGCTTACCTTAGCAACTGAGGTTGCGCTAGTTATTATTTTAGGAAATCTTCACGCGCAGGATTGAAGATATCAAGAAGGATGCTGTCTTGCTCTAGAGCAACGGCGCCGTGCATCATGTGTTTACGCGCGAAGTAAGCATCGCCTTCTTTAAGCACTTTCTTTTCACCTTCGATTTCAGCTTCGAAGCTACCACGAACAACATAACCGATTTGGTCGTGAATTTCGTGAGTATGAGGATGGCCAATTGCGCCCTTATCAAAACATAGGTGTACAGCCATAAGATCGTCAGTGTACGCGACGATTTTACGCTTGATACCACCGCCCAATTCTTCCCATGGGTTTTCATCTAGAATAAAGAAAGAGTTCATTGTGTATCTCCTAATCTGTTTAAATCTTTTAAGTGTTACTTAACTGTGTTCATCATAAGGGAATGAGGTTAATTGTAATACAATATATCTAGCGTTGTGTGATGTTGATCAAGCGATACTTTATATAGCGCAAATAAATCAACAACTTAACAAATGCCTGATGTTTAGTGTTATCTATTCATATCAATAGCTTATGCGGGTTTATGTGATTCTGCTCATCATTTTGCGACGAATAGGTACAATTAAAGCTAATATTGTATTACTTTATATGGAGTTTGAAAATTTAATCAAAGTTTAAACCGATAAACTCTTTATTGAGGGTGACAAAGAATATGACGACTAAACCAGTATTGTTGACTGAAGCAGAAATAGAGCAACTTCACCTTGAAGTGGGCCGTTCTAGCTTAATGGGCAAAACCATTGCAGCGAACGCGAAAGACCTAGAAGCGTTCATGTGCTTACCTATTGATGTTCCTGGTCACGGAGAAGCGGGTGGTTACGAGCATAACCGCCATAAGCAAAACTACACGTACATGAACTTAGCTGGTCGCATGTTCTTGATCACTAAAGAGCAAAAGTACGCTGACTTTGTTACAGAACTACTAGAAGAGTACGCGGACAAATATCTAACGTTTGATTACCACGTACAGAAAAACACTAACCCTACAGGTCGTTTGTTCCACCAAATCTTGAACGAACACTGCTGGTTAATGTTCTCAAGCTTGGCTTACTCTTGTGTTGCTTCAACACTGACACAAGAGCAGCGTGACAACATTGAATCGCGCATTTTCGAACCAATGCTAGAAATGTTTACGGTTAAATACGCACACGACTTCGACCGCATTCACAACCACGGTATTTGGGCAGTAGCCGCTGTGGGTATCTGTGGTCTTGCTCTAGGCAAGCGCGAGTACCTTGAAATGTCAGTGTACGGCATCGACCGTAACGATACTGGCGGCTTTCTAGCTCAAATCTCTCAACTGTTTGCACCTTCTGGTTATTACATGGAAGGTCCTTACTACCACCGTTACGCGATTCGCCCAACGTGTGTGTTCGCTGAAGTGATTCACCGTCATATGCCTGAAGTTGATATCTACAACTACAAAGGCGGCGTGATTGGTAACACAGTACAAGCAATGCTGGCGACAGCGTACCCGAACGGTGAATTCCCGGCTCTGAACGATGCATCTCGCACAATGGGCATCACAGACATGGGTGTTCAAGTTGCCGTCAGTGTTTACAGCAAACATTACTCTTCAGAAAACGGCGTAGATCAAAACATTCTTGGTATGGCGAAGATTCAAGACGCAGTATGGATGCACCCATGTGGTCTTGAGTTATCTAAAGCATACGAAGCGGCTTCTGTTGAAAAAGAAATCGGCATGCCTTTCTGGCCAAGTGTTGAATTGAACGAAGGCCCTGAAGGTCACAACGGCGCGCAAGGTTTTATCCGCATGCAGGATAAGAAAGGCGACGTTTCTCAGTTAGTGATGAACTACGGCCAACACGGCATGGGTCACGGCAACTTCGATACGCTGGGTATTTCTTTCTTCAACCGAGGTCAAGAAGTGCTACGTGAATACGGCTTCTGCCGTTGGGTGAACGTTGAGCCAAAATTCGGCGGTCGTTACCTAGATGAAAACAAATCTTACGCACGTCAAACGATTGCTCATAATGCAGTAACCATTGATGAAAAATGTCAGAATAACTTTGACGTTGAGCGTGCAGACTCAGTACACGGCTTGCCTCACTTCTTTAAAGTAGAAGACGAGAAAATCAACGGCATGAGTGCATTTGCTAACGATCACTACCAAGGTTTTGACATGCAACGCAGCGTGTTCATGTTAAACCTTGAAGAGCTTGAATCTCCGCTATTGTTAGACCTTTACCGCTTAGACTCTACAAAAGGCGGCGAAGGCGAGCACCAATACGACTACTCACACCAATATGCAGGTCAGATTGTTCGCACTAACTTTGAATACCAAGCAAACAAAGAGTTAAACACGCTAGGCAGCGATTTCGGTTATCAACACTTATGGAACGTCGCAAGTGGTGAAGTCAAGGGCACAGCACTTGTGAGCTGGCTACAAAACAACACGTACTACACTTGGCTAGGCGCAACGTCTAACGACAATGCTGAAGTTGTCTTTACTCGCACTGGTGCTAACGATCCAAGCTTCAACCTACGTTCAGAGCCTGCATTCATTTTACGTAGCAAAGGCGAAACAACACTGTTCGCTTCTGTTCTAGAAACGCACGGTTACTTTAACGAAGAGTTCGAACAATCAGTAAATGCTCGCGGCGTTGTGAAAGACATCAAGGTTGTAGCGCATACAAACGTCGGTTCAGTCGTCGAAATCACCACAGAGAAGTCAAATGTGACAGTGATGATCAGCAACCAACTTGGTGCGACTGAGAGCACTGAACACAAAGTAGAACTGAACGGTAAAGTATACAGCTGGACAGGCTTCTACTCAGTAGAAACAATTTTAAACCCAGAATTAGCAAGCACAGCAGAGCAGGGGAAATAATAATGAGCTATCAACCACTTTTACTTAACTTTGAGGAAGCAGCAGAGCTTCGTAAAGAACTTGGCAAGGATAGCCTTTTAGGTAACGCACTGACTCGCGATATTAAACAAACTGACGCTTACATGGCGGAAGTTGGCATTGAAGTTCCAGGTCACGGTGAAGGCGGCGGCTACGAACATAACCGTCATAAACAAAACTACATCCACATGGATCTAGCGGGTCGTTTGTTCCTTATCACTGAGGAAACAAAGTACCGTGATTACATCGTTGATATGTTAACTGCGTACGCGACGGTGTACCCAACACTTGAAAGTAACGTAAGCCGTGACTCTAACCCTCCGGGTAAGCTGTTCCACCAAACGTTGAACGAAAACATGTGGATGCTTTACGCTTCTTGTGCGTACAGCTGCATCTACCACACCATTTCTGAAGAACAAAAGCGTCTGATTGAAGACGATCTTCTTAAGCAAATGATCGAAATGTTTGTTGTTACTTACGCACACGACTTCGATATCGTACACAACCACGGTTTATGGGCAGTGGCTGCAGTCGGTATCTGTGGTTACGCAATCAACGATCAAGAGTCAGTAGACAAAGCGCTTTACGGCCTGAAACTCGACAAAGTAAGCGGCGGTTTCTTAGCGCAACTTGACCAACTGTTTTCGCCAGACGGCTACTACATGGAAGGTCCTTACTACCACCGTTTCTCACTACGTCCAATCTACTTGTTCGCAGAAGCGATTGAACGTCGTCAGCCAGATCTTGGTATTTACGAATTCAACGACTCAGTGATCAAGACAACGTCTTACGCGGTATTCAAAACGGCATTCCCAGACGGTACATTGCCAGCTCTGAACGATTCATCGAAGACGATTTCTATTAACGATGAAGGCGTTATTATGGCAACGTCTGTGTGTTACCACCGCTATGAGCAGACTGAAACTTTACTTGGTATGGCTAATCACCAACAAGATGTTTGGGTCCATGCTTCAGGTAAAACGCTATCTGACGCTGTCAATGCAGCAGACGACATCAAAGCATTCAACTGGGGTAGCCTGTTTGTAACGGACGGCCCTGAAGGCGAAAAAGGCGGCGTAAGCATTCTTCGTCACCGTGACGAACAAGACGACGACACGATGGCGTTGATTTGGTTTGGTCAACACGGCAGCGATCACCAGTACCACTCTGCGCTAGACCACGGTCACTACGATGGGCTACACCTAAGCGTATTCAACCGTGGCCACGAAGTGCTGCACGATTACGGCTTCGGTCGCTGGGTAAACGTTGAGCCTAAGTTTGGCGGTCGTTACATCCCAGAGAACAAGTCTTACTGTAAGCAGACAGTTGCTCACAACACAGTAACGGTTGATCAGAAAACACAGAACAACTTCGATACGGCATTGGCTGAATCTAAGTTTGGTCAGAAGCACTTCTTCGTAGCAGACGACCAGTCTCTGCAAGGTATGAGCGGCACAATTTCTGAGTACTACACCGGCGTAGACATGCAACGCAGCGTGATTCTTGCTGAACTTCCTGAGTTCGAGAAGCCACTAGTTATCGATGTATACCGCATCGAAGCTGACGCTGAACACCAGTACGACCTACCCGTTCACCACTCGGGTCAAATCATCCGTACTGACTTCGACTACAACATCGAAAGCACGCTGAAGCCGCTAGGTGAAGACAACGGTTACCAGCACTTATGGAACGTTGCTTCAGGCAAAGTGAACCAAGAGGGCTCTCTGGTGAGCTGGCTACATGACAGCAGCTACTACAGCCTAGTAACCAGCGCGAATGCGGGCAGTGAAGTAATCTTTGCTCGCACTGGTGCTAACGATCCAGACTTTAACCTTAAGAGTGAGCCTGCGCTTATCTTACGTCAGTCTGGTCAAAACCACGTGTTTGCTTCTGTACTAGAAACGCATGGTTACTTTAACGAGTCTATCGAAGCCTCTGTAGGCGCTCGTGGTCTGGTTAAATCAGTGTCTGTTGTGGGCCATAACAGTGTCGGGACTGTTGTTCGCATTCAGACTACTTCTGGTAATACTTACCACTACGGTATTTCAAACCAAGCTGAAGACACGCAGCAAGCAACTCACACTGTTGAGTTCGCGGGTGAGACATACTCGTGGGAAGGGTCATTTGCTCAACTGTAAATGATTAACATACATGCTGTTTAACGAGGGCATGTATTGATGTGGTGCTTTGCGGGAACGAAGCATCACATTGAAATTCAGTCGTGATTGAAAAATCGTTCGTTGATACCAACAACGACTGAAACATCGGGAATAAGTCAAACCGAGTAACTCACTGCGAGTTGCTCGGTTTTTTTATTCGTGTGGTTTGAGGGTGAGATCGTTTGAATTAATTGGATTCAATTTACATCTGATGTTTAGGGTTGATGACTAGGGGCTGTTGACCTTTCGTGGTTAAGTTTTGTTCGAGATAAAATCGTTTTAGGCGCGGCGAAGAGTATGTAGCCTAGTCATTTTAAGCAAATATTCTTCAACAAAGCATAAAACGATTTTAGCCGAACCCTCGGGCAGCTCTTGTGGTTCATTTCTACAGCGTTATCGGCTTTTCATGTAGGCCAGCTACACGTCAAAGCCTCTTCCTTGTATAAATTTCCCACAAGATGCTGCAAAACCCAGCTCGAAAGATCACAGCCCCTAAATTTAGAGAAACGTTCAACTCTGCAGCGGCGCATTGACAACGAAACGATTTAACAAAATGAACGTTGTTATCTGGTTCTACGAGTATTGTTACGATAACTTCCAATAACTTTTAGTGCTTATAAGTAATACAATTGATGGTGTTGTATTGTCCGAAATTTATTACTTACTGGATAAGGTTGTTGAAAAATGACAGTGTTTTTGCCGCATTATTCTTGACTCGGCAAGTTCTTGTTGTGAGCTACTCTAGTACCTTTAGGGGGCAGGGAAAGGTGTCAGACGCTTTGATTTATTGGGGGGAACTTTAAGAGTGTGCCTGACTCATTTTTCTTTGGTCAGAACGATAGGAATGTACACTAATTAAACCTATCAAGCTTTATCTGTAAGTGATTTACTGATTCGTATCCGGTTAGATATTGTCGGATATGAAGGACGAAAGACTGAGTTGCTATCTGATTTGTCACTTATTAATCACAAGACCTATTCTTTGGGTTTATATGAGGCCAATTCGATAAGTGATGTCAGTATCCGCATTCGAAATTCATGCGCTGGATCACGCACGAAAGTCCTAAAACGGTTGCCTTAGCGGATTCGGCTAGTTATTATAATGAGAATATAATCATACAATAACATATTTGGAGTTGAACATGACTAAACCTGTAATCGGTTTCATTGGCCTAGGTCTTATGGGCGGCAACATGGTTGAAAACCTGCAAACACGCGGTTACCACGTAAACGTAATGGATCTAAGCGAAGAAGCGATGGCTCGTGTTACTGCTCGTGGCAATGCTACAGCTTTCACTTCCGCTAAAGAGCTTGCAGCTGCAAGTGATATTGTTCAGTTTTGCCTTACCACCTCTGCTGTTGTTGAAAAAATCGTTTACGGCGAAGACGGTGTTCTAGCGGGCATCAAAGAAGGTGCAGTACTCGTAGACTTCGGTACGTCTATCCCTGCTTCTACTAAGCAAATCGGCGCAGCTCTTGCTGAAAAAGGCGCGGGTATGATCGACGCACCTCTAGGTCGTACTCCAGCTCATGCTAAAGATGGTCTTCTGAACATCATGGCTGCTGGCGACATGGAAACTTTCAACAAAGTTAAACCTGTTCTTGAAGAGCAAGGCGAAAACGTATTCCACCTAGGCGCTCTAGGTGCTGGTCACGTGACTAAGCTTGTAAACAACTTCATGGGTATGACAACGGTTGCGACTATGTCTCAAGCTTTCGCTGTCGCTCAACGCGCTGGTGTTGATGGTCAGCAATTGTTTGACATTATGTCTGCAGGTCCATCTAACTCTCCGTTCATGCAATTCTGTAAATTCTACGCGGTAGACGGCGAAGAGAAGCTAGGTTTCTCTGTTGCTAACGCAAACAAAGATCTTGGTTACTTCCTTGCTCTTTGCGAAGAGCTAGGTACTGAGTCTCTAATCGCTCAAGGTACCGCAACAAGCCTACAAGCTGCTGTAGATGCTGGCCTTGGTCAAAACGACGTACCAGTAATCTTCGACTACTTCGCTAAACTAGAGAAGTAATCACGTCGTTTAGACACGGTTGGATAAAGAACCTGCTCATTTGAGTGGGTTTTTTTATGCTTGTTTTTAGACATTCTTGGAACGATATCTTTTAAGGAAGTGTACTTAATGAAGAGTGGGAAGAATGAAAACGGGTTTGTAGAGTTGGGTATCTGATTCGCTAATGTGTTGAACATGAACATAAGGATCAACTGGTGATATGAGATTATGAAATTACAAGGCGATTTTTGCCCAATAACTAGTATATAGACACACGTATTGTCAGGTATTGCTCAAAGAGGGCAATAACCCGAACGATAACCCACTCAACGCCATTTGATAATGAGGAATATACGGTGACTAGCAAGGTTACCATTATTGTTTACTAGGACTTAATGCAGCCTTATTCTTTATGGCGTAGCGAAATGTCTAGGCTCTTCGTTTGAGCTATATCGATCTAAATGAGATAAGCCTGAGACTACACAAGCAGTTCAGACATTTTCTCGGGACAGTAACTTTGTTACTTTTTGGTGGCGATCAGTCATACATCAATTCGTTGGCTTTGTTTGAGTCGAACTCTATCAATGACTTGCGAGCAAGATGTCTGAAGGGCAGCGCTTTTACTAACTCTTCAAAGGGCTGGATGGCAAATGCCCAAAAGATAGAACCGTCTAATCCAAAGATGATCAATGCACACAATGGAATTGAAATTAGCCATTGACCAGTAAAGTTGATTTTGAAGACTGCGGTCGTTTTTCCTAGTGCTCTTAGTACATTCCCATGAACCGTGTTGTAGCCACGGACAATCGGCAAGAAGATGTAGAGTGGGGCGATAACGGCCAATGCTTGATAGGTAGACTCATCCAAGTTCGGGTAAATGTCACCAATGACCAGACTTAATCCTGCGAACAAGATTGCACACACAAAAGAAATGACGACCGCAATATCAATACTGGTATCGACGTTTTTGACTAGGTCATCCATCTTTTTAGAGCCAATCGCTTGGCTGATAGTAATTGCGGAAGAGTGAGCCCAAGCGGTAATAAATTGAGAGACAGCCCTGATCCAAGGCATCACCAAAGTAATCGCAACATACGCGTTGATGTTAAGTTGCGAATACAGTAACTGATAAATCGTTGCGCCAATCAATAGCATGGTTACATTTGCTGCGACAGGGAATATCTCGATAAAGTGACGGCGAACGTTTGTCATGAACTCAGATCGCTGGGCGTCTAATTTGAGTGAAATTGCCGAGCTCAAATACACGCAAAGAACCAGATACACAAGGCGAAGGGTGATAGCAATAACACTGCCTAGCGCGGCGCCTTGAACACCAATACCTTCGAAATTTGAAAAGCCGTGAATGAGTCCATAAGAAAGTACAGCGTTGATCGGCAATTCAATCAAATACCCTTTAAACGGTATCTTGGTTCTTCCTAATGCATTAAATAGGGCGATAATTACTTGCGTTAATGCTGTGAAAATGACGAGATACTTTGAGATATCAAGGTAGTGGCTGATTTCTAAGTAAAGGTCTTTATCGTCGGTTAAGGCTTGAATTAAAGGCTGTTCTAAAAAGGTGAGCAGAAACCAAAATATTGTCGCGATACCTAAGTTGATGAACAGACCTGCCCAAAACGCTTTGGATAATGAAGCGGTGATGCCAGAACCCACGGCGCGGCTCAATACTAGCTGAGTGCCGTTTGCCAGCGCCATTTGAATACCGAGTACAAAGGCAACCATAGTGGTCGCAATTCCCATGGCAGCCAAAGGTATTTCACCAAGAGGAGAAACCAGCAGCGTATCGATCATCAACATCGACTGCATCAATATACCGTTTAGGGCTAGGGGCCAGGCGAGAGAGAAATTTTTCCTTACATACGATTGTGTAGACACAAACAACACCTTATGTGTGTAACCGTAAGTTTTCTCTGAGAGGACCCGAGTTCAACATTTAAAGATGAAACACTACGGTAATGGATGGTTAAAAATGGGCGCTAAAACAGACTGACTCGTGTATTGGGATACACGAGTCAGTCTGGTCAATCTTGGTTATGCGATGGCTAATTCAACCCTAGACAGCTTTTGGTTTTCATCATCAAGTAAAGCTTGAGAGGCTATTCGAGCCTGATTCGCATTGCCTGACATAATCGCATCGTATATCGCTTTGTGCTCTTCTAAACAGAAGCGACCGCCTTCGGCAGAGTGGTCGATAAACTGTTTGAAAATCGTCGACAGAATGTTCGCGAACGGAATGTAAAACTGGTTACCCGTCGATAAGAAAATCGTTTGGTGAAACAGATGATCGTTGGTTGTCCACTCTTGATAATCAAAGCCGTTTGCGGCAATGGTCATCTTTTGGAAAAGGATCGAAAGCTCTTTGCGTTGCTCTACCGTAGCGTTGGATGCCGCAAGCGCACATGCTTCTGGGTCAATAGCTTTTCTTAAGCCCAAGAATTGAGATAAGAAGGGTTTGGTGTCTTCTAAATCTTGGATCCAATACAGTAATTGAGGATCTAAAAAGTGCCATTGCGTTCTTGGTTTGATACGAGTGCCCACTTTAGGCTTTGATTCAATCAACCCTTTTGCTGAAAGCAGCTTAGTGGATTCTCGAAGGGCAGTTCTGCTGACTCCAAAGATCTCGCACAACTCCATTTCGCTAGGTAACTTCTGATTTTCTTTCAACTCGCCAGACAAGATTTTACGAGCAATTTGTCTCGCGACTTGGACATGAATTCGGCGGCTTGAATCTTCCACCAATGTAAATATTGACATTTAAACCACCTGAAATTGAAACTTTGAAAACAAAAAAAGCCAGACGAATCTGGCGCTTAGTGTCAGTGTATACGTCTAATATAGTGTGAGGTTTTCCCTCATCTATTTGGGTCTGATGACCTTATTTAGTGTGACGGTCTTAACGACTTTATATAACTTAACGATTCTATATAACTTAGTGAGCTTATATCAGTCAGCTAGCTAGGGCGTTATTTGTCCGCCATTCACATATAGGATTTGTCCTGTGATGTACCCGCTACAAGCGTGCGATGCAAAGAAAGCAAATGAAGGGGCAACTTCATCAATATTGCCAAAGCGTCCCATTGGAATGTTGTTAGCAATGGTCGCTTTCAGATCGTCGCTCTTGCCATCGTGAAATGCGGTGTCGATAGTGCCCGGTGAAACAATGTTGAACCGGATATTGTCTTGCGCGAACTCTTTCACCCAATTGCGGTGAATGTCGTGTAACCACGCTTTAGATGCGGCATATACGCCAGCACCCACACCACCGCCTTCGCGAGCAGCAATAGAGCCCGTGCTAATCACACACGATGTTTGCCCCGATAGAGCAGCAGATGCACGCAAGTGTGGGATGGAGAACTTAGTTGTCATCAGCGCGGATCGAACATTTAGGTTCATCACACGCTCATAAAACTCGTCATCGATATTTTCTAGACTTGCACGCCCACCAAGGCCACCAGCGTTGTTAATCAACACATCCATGCCGCCAAAATGGTCGGTGAACTCTTTGACTAACCTTTCGCACTCTAATGTGTCCATTAGGTTTGCAGGAAAAAACGCAACATCGCCACCCAATGCGGTGAGTTCGGTGAGAACGTCATCGACTTTTGGGCTGAAAGCACGACTATTGATGCCAATCTTTGCGCCGTACTTTGCAAAAATGCGTGCAGTAGCTAAGCCCATACCAGCAGTAGAGCCAGTAATTAAAATGCGTTTGCCTTTTAAATCGTTAAACATCAGAGTCGCCTATATTGTAGATTATTTGCGTTAATAAATCATACAATAACACTTGCTATATTCAAGAGTGTTCATCTAAAAACTGATCATTACCGACATAAATAGTGAGAGTAAGAGTGGTTTTGTGAGTTCACGCATACAAAAAATGTGTAAATAAGAACTATTTGTATGAATAAATGGGTATGTTTGGTTTGATGAGCTTAATACTTACAAGATTGTCAAAATAATGCTCTAGCCTATATTGGTAGTGACCTCACGTTATTCTTATACTGAGTTGGTAGAGATATAAATCAGTGTTATAGTACGAATTAAATAATACATATCTAATAAGTAAGTAGACACATGGCTGGTCATTTCAATTCTATTTCAGGCTCTAAGCGAAGCCTTCATGTGCAAGTTGCACGTGAAATCGCTCGTGGTATTTTGTCGGGCAATTTGCCTCAAGGTTCTATTATCCCTGGTGAAATGGCTCTGTGTGAGCAATTTGGTATCAGTAGAACAGCATTAAGAGAAGCGGTTAAGCTTCTTACTTCAAAAGGCCTATTAGAATCTCGCCCTAAGATTGGTACTCGTGTTGTTGACCGCGCGTTCTGGAACTTCTTAGATCCACAATTGATCGAATGGATGGACGGTTTAGCTGACACCGACCAATTCTGCCATCAGTTTTTAGGCTTGCGTCGTGCCATCGAACCTGAAGCTTGTGCGTTGGCCGCTAAATTTGCGACTGCGGATCAACGAATTGAATTATCAGAAATTTTCCAAAAAATGGTGGAGATATCTAGCGAAGAGATTCTTGATAAAGAGCGTTGGCTAGATATTGATATGAAGTTCCATAGCCTAATCTTCAACGCAACAGGGAACGACTTTTACCTACCATTCGGCAATATCTTAACGACTATGTTTGTTAATTTTATTTCTCACTCTTCTGAAGAGGGAAGTACCTGCATTGAAGAGCACCGCCAAATTTATGAAGCAATCATGGCGGGGAACAGTGATAAAGCGCGTCAAGCGTCAGCGAGTCACTTGCTAGAAACGAACCACAGGTTACCAATCGCTAGTTAATTGTTTTAAAAAGATTTTTACTTTGAATCTTTGTTGGAACTGGTTCATTGGAACTCAAAGGTACACCAGAAAAGCACGTTTAATACGTGCTTTTTTTGTATCTAACTTTGATGGAAACCTGACTGATGTCCAATATTTGACCTATTCTTTGCTGTTTTGTTAAAACCACTAGCAACCAGCCTTGTTAGTTATATAATAATACTAATCAAATTATTGCGAGTGTGATTATGCCTCAGTCTTTATTACCAAATATTCTTCAGTTTATCGGTCAGATAGACCCATTCGATAAGATCCCTAAAGAAGCGCTGCGCGAACTTGCCTCTAATGTTCAGATCACTTACCTCGGCAAAGGTGATGTGGTTGATCTGTGTGAATCGGGCAAGGAAAAGTCGCTCTATATCATTCGAACTGGCTCTATGGAGCAACGAAAATCGGACGGTGTGCTTCGCGCACGTTTAGGTAGCGAAGACTTGTTCGGTTTTACGTTCTTAGATTCTGAAGTCAACGACGAGAAAGGCTATAGAGCCATCGCAATTGAGAACACCTTGCTTTATGTGATTCCACACTCGGCACTTCAAACGCTTTTCAAAGCTTTTCCAAGTTGCGCAGAACACTTTGCTTCACAGGCTCAGGTTCGTTTGAAGTCGGCATTGGATGTTGTGTGGTCAAATAAAGAGAAAGGCTTGTTCATTCGTAAGGTTGAAGAAGTGGCAAGCGGGCAGGTAGCCATTGTTAAGTCTGAGCAAACCATCCAATCGGTAGCGGTGGAAATGCTTCATCAACGCTCGCCATGTGCGGTGATCTATGAGGGTGAAACCATTGTTGGTTTGATTACCGACCGTGACATGACTAAGCGAGTGATCGCTCACGGTGTCAGTACTGATAGCCTGATCTCAGAGGTAATGACACACTCTCCACTCACAGTGAAACCCGATGATTTAGTGCTGCATGCTGCATCTATCATGATGCAATTCAATATCCGTAACTTGCCCGTTGTGAAAGAGAATAAGGTCGTTGGTCTCCTCACCACGTCTCACTTAGTTCAAAACCACCGTGTCCAAGCGATCTTCTTAATCGAGAAAATCAAATACGCGGGCAGTGTGAAAACCATGTCTTCGTTTACCCCAGAGCGACAAGCTATTTTTGAAGCGCTGGTGGAAGGCAAGGTTGCACCGGAAACCGTCGGTAAGGTAATGACCATGATTATGGATGCCTACACTCGTCGATTGATTCAAATAGCGATTGATAAATTAGGCCCACCACCGTGTGATTTCTCTTGGATCGTAGCCGGATCGCACGCGCGTAATGAAGTGCACATGTTGTCGGATCAAGACAGCGCGATTGTACTGGCTGATGATGCGACAGACAGTGACCGTATTTACTTCAAACACTTAGCGATGATGGTGACCAACGGGTTGGCAAGCTGCGATTACCCGTTATGCCCAGGAAAATTCATGGCAGCGACGCCAAAATGGTGTCAGCCACTCAAGGTTTGGAAGCACTACTATAAAAAGTGGGTTGCCAACCCTGAGTATGAACGCCTACTCAACATCAGTGTGTTCCTAGAGATCCGTACTATTTATGGCAACAGTGAGTTCGAAGGCATTCTTCGTGATGAGCTGCATACTAATATTCGCGGCAACCGTGAATTCCTAAGTACGCTCGTGAAAGATGCGGTCAATACCAATCCACCTTTGGGTATCTTCAACAGCTTGGTGTTAGAGAAATCGGGTGAGAACAAGAAAACCTTGAACGTGAAGAAATACGCCATCAACTTGATTATTGATTTAGCACGTATTTATGGTCTTGCAGTGGAGTGTGACTTGTCGGCCACTGATGAACGCTTTGCGGCAGCCAATGAAAAAGGCATGCTGAGCGACGACGCATTCAAAAACATTCTAGGTGCTTACCAGTTCATTCTCTCTTTCCGATTCGGTCATCAACTTGAAGCGTTGAAGAACGGAGATGTGCCCGACAACAATATCAATCCAGATAGCTTTGGTAGCTTTGAACGTAAACACTTGAAAGATGCCTTTAGGATCATTGCTGACCTTCAAGAAGCGGCGAAAATTCGTTTCGGAGCGCGCTAATGAAATCGTTTTTAAATTACTTTCATCCGCTTGAGCGAATTAAACGTAAACGTAAGCAATATCTGGGAACGGTTAAGTTGCCAGAAGCGTTACATGATCTCGTAGATCAGCCTTGCCCTGAAATGACGGACTTGGCCAAAGACAGTGACTATATCGTGCTGGATCTTGAGACCACGGGTCTAGACAGCGAACAAGATCTGATTTTGTCCATGGGTTGGGTCGATGTGGTCAAGGGGCGAATAGACTTAGCGTCCGCCAAGCATATTTACCTGGATAACGATTCGCAGATCAACGCCGAAACCGCCGTGATCAACCATATTACGCCGCAAATGTTAGAAGAGGGCGCTTCTATTCATGATGCGATGCTGACGTTCTTCGAAGCAGCGAAAGGCAAGATTATTGTCGCGCACGCTTGCATGGTAGAAGAGAGGTTCATTAGCCAATATCTTCTTCGTTGCTATGGTTTACGAGCGATTCCTCTGCTTTGGCTAGACACATTGTGTATCGAAAAGAGTATGGAGAAAGCGATCAGCAATCATGAAGAGGTGGATTTGACTCTAGCTGGCACTCGTGAAAGATACGGGCTTCCTGAATACAACAATCACAATGCGCTTGCTGATGCAGTATCAACTGCGGAATTGTTTTTAGCTCAGCAGAAGCGAGTTGTGCCTAACGATGACGTGACAGTTGCATTTCTCTATCGGATCAGTCACTAGGGTGAGGAGCGTTAAGTACTCGGCTCTTATTTGAATGAATTGATTTGAAAGAAGAAAAGCCAGCGATTAAGCTGGCTTTTTTTTAGGTCTTAGAAAATTAGGACAGTAATTATCTTAGATTATCTATATAGCTATCGATTAGAAGCTGTAAGTAATACCTACACGGCTACGTAATTGACGGTCACGGCTGTCTTGAACGTTACCTAACTCAACGTATGGACGCCAGCTCCAGTCAGCCTCTTTGTAGCCCACTTTAAAGTTGTAATCCCACTCGTTGTCAGCACCACCGCCGCCAGTCCACTCATTGTCAATGAAGTCTTCTGCGTAGTTAGCTTCAAAGCCGAACTGCCATGCATTCCAGTTGTAATCGATGTTACCTGTAACTTTACTGCGGTTCTTATTCTCGTTTGAAGAGTCAGATGTGTAGTCACGGAACTCGTGACGGTAGCGAAGTTTCGCCTTTAGGCCTGATTCGAAAGAGTATTGAACACGTACTTGCGGTTTGTAGGTTACGCTATCAGAACCAAACGTTACTGGCATACTTGGTTGAATTAACCAGTGCTCGTTAAGCTTGAATTTGTAACCGTATTCGAACTCGTTGTCTGCCGCTTCCCACTCAGAGAAAGGCTTACCTTTTTGCTTCATTTCAGCGCCGAAGAAGTGGTTATCGACAGAACCGCTCATCTTGATACGACTTGCCCAGTCTTCTGAGCCATGTTTGTACTCTTGGCGCGCGTCGAGTGATGCGGCAGACACGCTGCCTGCGAAAAGAGTCGCTAATACTGCAAGTGTTACTTTATTCGTTTTTATCATTGTTATTGTTTCCACTGTATCTAAATAAAAAGGGGTTACTAAAGGGCCAACGTTGAGCCCTTTGTTGTATTTGGGATTATAGTTTTGGGTAAAGTAGTTCTACGTCTCGTTGAGCCCACACTTCAGCTAGCTGCTTCTTGACTGTGAATTCACTGAAATCGGTCTCTGTTGCTAGTTTTACCCATTCAGGGTTTTCCATAGCTACGCCAGCTTTCAGGTAAAGCGGAGTCATACGTTCAACGCGACGACGTTCGTCTTTCTGTGTGTATGGCCACTCTTTCGATAGGTCGTTGTAATCAGCCATTAGCTGAATACCTGTGTCTAAAGAACCGCCTTTCTTATTGGTGTAGTTCCAAAGATCGATACCGACCTTGTCACCGATCTGAGCCATACCGATCAATGGATCTAGGCTGAAATAGTGGTAGTGGTAAGCACGCGTGCGCTCGATTTCATGAGGCTGAGAGCCGTCTTTTTCGAATTGAGTGTCGATACGCATCTTGCCTTTTTGAACCATTTGCTTAGCAAGCGTTTCGTTACCAATAAAGTAAGAAACACCTGCAACTTGATAGTCGTACCAAGTACCGTGGTTGTTTTCTGCGTAAGCTTCGCCTTTAGGACCGCCAGATAAATCATCGATGATCAACCAATCCAAGTATTCGCTGTACCATTGGGTGATTTGTGTTTCGTCAGACTCTGACCAGGTAGGTGATTGAGACAAAATAGCGATTGAATCTAACATGCGATCAGTCAGCGTTCTTGTATCGATGATTCCACCGCGGCGACCTTCTGCTACACCAGGAACACCTTGTCCGTAGTTCACGTTCGGGTTCATCTTGGTGTCTTCGTTGAAGAACCAAGTTCTTATGTATTCGATACCTTGCTGAGCATATTTTTCGTCTTGGCTAAAATAATAGGCGACCGCTAATGCACGAACAGAACGGGTGAAGTGTCCAATACGTTTTGAGTCAGTTTCGTCAGTTTTTGATGCTGGGTTTGTTTTTCCGTCATGGCGAATCCATGGAAGCCCATCTTCTTTTGATTCATCAGGCCACCAGTATGGGCTGATGCTCATGTAATCGTTCTTGCTGCCACTTGGCGGAACCATTCCTTTATCAGCAACGCTAAAAGGACCATCGTTCATTGCTAGGTCGGCTTCTTCAATAAGCTTTGTGTACGCGTCTTTCATTGATTCAGAAGCATTGTCTGATTGAAGAAGAGTACGGTTCGCTTCTAATGTTGCTTCGTCTAAGAAAACGAATTCAGCGGCTATAGCCTGAGAACCAAAGGTGATAGCACCAATACAAGCAGCAAGATGTAGGAGTCGAGGGGCTTTCATATTTACGCCTTTTGTTTTGAGTTAAAATAATACAAATATGCTAACGATTTGAAGGCGCATGATCTGTGAATTGGATCGTGTTGTGAGGACAAAACCACTATTTACAAAGGGTTACAAAGTCAGTTTATATCGGTAAGTTTATGATTTTTAGTGTTTTGTTTGTCTGTTGAACATGATTTTTAAGGGTTTTGTTCATCAATAAATGTGCGCTACAGCAAAAAATTGAATCTTTAGATGTCATTTTTATTTGTAATACATTATTATTTACTAACTTTCTGTAGCAACACATAACTTTGCTGTGTTGATTGCATGAATTGACGCTGCGAAGCGGATAAGTAAGAACGATTTAAAGGCTAAATGGTTAGAAAGGAAAAATGGCTAAAAGCCAAAATGCTTTAGACCGCTAGCATTTGTTTTAGGTGTTATAGAGCTCGACCAGAGATGATTTGAAATGTAGTAGGCAAGGCAGTGACATAGCCTGCTATATAGATATGAACTTGATAGGAATGAACAGGGTTCGAATGGTTACCCGTTGTTCTTATTAGCGACAAAGAAGAAATCGTTGAAGTGCTTGCGAAAGCATTTTGATTATTGCTCCCAACTATTCTAATTATAACTTCTGCTTTCGTTTAGAAAGGTAGGAGACGGTAGTCGAAGATCTACCCTTGCGCTCATGTTGATACAGGCAACATGAGCGTTTTTTTATCTGAAATTTGAGTAGAGTGTCGTTTGAAGCGCAATAAGCGTGTAAGCCGCGGCTTAAGAGCTAGGCTTTTAGGTTGATGACAGCGCGTTCAAGTGAGTTTGTCTGTTCAACAACTGAAGTTGCAGAAGCGGCGTTTTTTGAAGCGCTCGTTACATTCGTCAGTGTCAGCTGTTTAATGGCATCTACGTTTTCGATGATCTCTGACGTCACTTCACTTTGCTCCTTCATAGCATTGGAGACTTCTAAACTGTTATTTAGAATGGTTTCCATGTCTGCGATAACCGATGTGATTCTTGAATGTGCCTTCTCACAAGAGTCGACACTGCTGTTACCTTTTTCACAACAATTTTGAATCGTGTTAACCACCATTTGGGTTTGATCTTGAACCCCTTGAATAATGGTTGAGATCTCTTCGGTTGAAAGCTGTGTTCTGCCAGCCAAGGTTCTCACTTCATCGGCGACGACCGCAAAACCACGACCTTGCTCTCCAGCGCGCGCTGCTTCAATAGCGGCGTTCAAAGCGAGTAGGTTGGTTTGTTCAGCAATGTCTTTAATCACTTCTAGTACGGTATTGATCTTTTCTGAGTGCACAGAAAGGCGATTCACTTCTTCACTCGCACTCACTAAGTCAGTTGAAAGCGTATTGATTGTGTCTCTGGTGAAGGCCACATCGTTCAGGCCATCATTTGCCGTGGAGAAGCTGGTTTGTGCATTTGATGATGCATTTTCACTATTGGTCGCAACACTTTGGATATTGCTGCCCATTTGATTTATCGCGGTCGCAATATTTTCTGTTTGTCGTTGCTGCTTGTTTAAAGCGCTTTCCACTTCTATGCCGTCGTGTTGCAACTGGTTCGAAATGTTGCCGAGCTCTTGGATCGACCCTTGTACTTGACCAACAAGTTGACGAATATCTTCTAAGACGGTGTTAAATGACTTGGCAATATCCGCAATTTCATCTGAACCGCTGTCTTCCGCTTTAACGGTAAAGTCACGTTGTTGGGATACGTGCAACATGGTTGCGTTTAACGAGGCTATCTTCTTAGCGACACGCGATGAGATCCCAAAGGACAGTGCGATCAGTAATCCAGTGACGGCGATTACGGAACTCACAATAAACGTAGTGATGGTTTGTTGAATCGATTCGACCTGTTGTTCTAAACGACCTTCAACGCCGGTAAATATCGAGATGATATCTTCAAACAGCATTTTCATTTCTGATTTCAGCTCACTGACCTTTGCAGGGTTGCGTTCTATCGCGTCTACCATCAAGGAAAAATCTTTGTCGTATTGTTTTACTTCTCGTGTCAGCTTGTCTAACTCAGGCACCGCTATATCTGACTCTTCAAGTAAAACAGAGAAGCTATTCATCAACTGTTGGAAGTGTGAATACTCTTTGGCGAATTCAGGCTTGAGGGCTTTGTCGTGGCTGATCAGAAACTCTAGTTCCGTTCGATTTAGTTGAAGCATCGAAACTTCAAGCGACTTCACCTTGATCAGGGTTTTCTCAAGTTTGATCAGCTTTAGGTTTGCCATTTCAGTGAATGAGACGACAACCAATAACGAAATAATGGATAAACAAGCAAGGCTAAAAAGGGAGGTTTTAATTTTCATAGGCAGGCACCAAAGCAAAACAATATGACTCAACAACGTATTTGGGAATCTCGTTTCTCTTATTTGCGTGATCAGTAGCTTACAAGCGGATAACTGGGATCTGACTCGCAACGGAAACGTTTGCTTACAGTATTTTATGGAAAGGTTATGCGCAAGTTAAATATTTAATATTTTCAATGACTATTGGTGATTGTTTTATCACTAGATGGAGTGCTGTAAATAATAACGAGAGATTGAGCTATAGTCGGACCAAAGTGATGAGGGGAAGTGGTAGAGAAAAGAGCAAGTGAAAAAGCCACGAACATTCACGCTTAGTCACATGAATGCTCGTTTCTCTTCTCTTGTCTTCTCTTGTTGTGTCTCTTGCTCTGGTCGCTTAATTGCAGACGGGTTAGCAGCAGACGGGTTTGCAGCAGACGGTTAGCTGCAGGCGGATTCGCAGCAGTCGTTTATATGTATGAGACTAACCCTGTGAGAGCCGTTTTTTAGTATTAGCTTTCCGTCGGCATCCAAACCTGTTTAGATGTGACTTTGTGGTCTTTAAATGTCAGTTCTTCAACCTTGTCTCCGTTAGAATTCCAGCGAGTGAGTTTCCCGTTTGCTACTTCGCCTTCATCAAATTTCGCTTGGCTGGCCTTATTGCCATTAGGGTAGTAGTCCGTTACCAATCCATCTTTTTGCCCGTCACTGAATTCGGCTGTTAGGCTTTGTTCGCCATTCGGATACCAGCGAGAGGCAACACCCGACAGCTCATTGTCTTTATAGTTGAGCTCCGCTTTTTTCTGTCCGTTTGGATACCAGGTCTCGGCCTTACCTTGCAGCTCACCTTTAACGTAATTCACTTTAGAAGCAACTTGGCCATTTGGGTACCAGTTGGTTTCTAACCCAAGCTCTAGGCCATCGGCAAATTGAGCTTGGGTCGCGACTTGGCCGTTATCGAACTTCTCTTCAAATTGACCAGTAAAGGGTTTTGAGTGGTTTACTTGATAAGCCACACCTTTGCGCATTTGTAAGTAGTCAACAGCATCATCGCTGGTGGCTGCATAGCTCATAGAAGATACCGTACTAAGAGCAATTAAGATTGGAACGTATTTCTTCATAATGACACCTTTTTAATGGACGAGGGGAAAGTGTAACGGGTGTGTTAAAAGCATTTCACTTCCGAGAACCACTGTCAGTATCTAATAGTGGTTTTCAAGTTTTCATTATTGGCTACCTAATATAGGGAACTTTTAAAAGCAAATTTTCAATCTTATTTGTGCTACAAATGTGTTCGTATGATTCATTTTTATAAATTATATCTAACGATATTTTTGCTGTTCTTCTTTGAGCTTTGATCGTGACGAGTAATGGTTTTTGTCGATAATTCTTCGTTTTTTAGAGGGTTTGTTCATGTTTTTTCGGGGTTTTTGTCGAAATCTAGTACGGATGGCTGCACTCACTTGAGGAATTATGCTCCTAGGTGGTGCAACTTTGAACTCGATCACTTGTATGATTAATTGAGTGTCAGACTGTAGGATCACTGTCACGCATTTGGATTATTGTAGTACAAATATACTTGCCATCTATCTATAGTGACCTCAACAAAAAAACATAAATAAAAGGTCTAACGATGGAACTCAATACCCTGATAGTTGGCATCTACTTCCTATTCTTAATTGCGATAGGGTGGATGTTCCGAACGTTTACAAGTACGACAAGTGATTACTTCCGTGGGGGAGGTAATATGCTGTGGTGGATGGTAGGTGCAACCGCATTTATGACCCAGTTCAGTGCTTGGACATTTACTGGTGCAGCAGGTAAAGCCTTTACCGATGGTTTTGCCGTCGCGATTATCTTCATCGCGAACGCATTCGGTTACCTAATGAACTACCTTTACTTCGCTCCGAAGTTCCGCCAACTGCGCGTTGTGACGGTAATTGAAGCGATTCGTATGCGTTTTGGTAAGGTGAATGAGCAAGTATTTACTTGGTCTGGCATGCCAAACAGCGTTATCTCTGCTGGTATCTGGTTGAACGGCCTTGCGATCATCGCATCAGGTATCTTCGGCTTTGATATGACAACGACGATTGTCCTAACGGGTCTGGTTGTACTGGTGATGTCAGTAACGGGCGGCTCTTGGGCGGTAATCGCATCTGACTTTATGCAGATGGTTATCATCATGGCGGTAACGGTGACGTGTGCTGTGGTTGCTATTTACCACGGTGGCGGCGTTACGCAGATCGTTAACGACTTCCCAACAGATTCATTCATTACGGGTGATAACCTGAACTACATGAGCATCTTCAGCATCTGGGCTGTGTTCATCTTCTTAAAGCAGTTCAGCATTACCAACAACATGCTTAACTCTTACCGCTACCTTGCTGCGAAAGATTCAAACAACGCACGTAAAGCAGCACTGCTTGCTTGTGTACTAATGACGCTTGGTCCAATCATCTGGTTCATGCCTTCTTGGTTCATGGCTGGTCAAGGTGTTGATTTAGCAGCTGCTTACCCAGAAGCTGGCAGCAAAGCCGCTGACTTCGCTTACCTTTACTTCGTTCAAGAATACATGCCTGCAGGTATGGTTGGCCTTCTGATTGCCGCTATGTTCGCAGCAACAATGTCTTCAATGGACTCAGGTCTAAACCGTAACTCAGGTATCTTCGTTAAGAACTTCTATGAGCCGATTCTTCGTCCTAAAGCGACAGAGAAAGAGCTAATGGTTGTTTCTAAACTAACGTCTACTTTCTTCGGCATCGCGATCATCTTGGTTGCTCTGTTCATCAACTCTCTTAAAGGTCTGAGCCTTTTCGACACCATGATGTACGTGGGCGCATTGATCGGCTTCCCAATGACGATTCCAGCATTCTGTGGCTTCTTCATCCGTAAAACACCGGATTGGGCAGGTTGGGGCACGCTAGTTGTAGGTGGTGTGGTTTCTTACTTCGTTGGTTTCGTTATCACTGCGGACATGATTCAAAACTGGTTCGGTCTAAATGAACTAACAGGTCGTGAGTGGGCTGACCTGAAAGTGGCTATCGGCCTTATCGGTCACATCGTATTTACTGCTGGCTTCTTCGTACTTTCAACACTGTTCTACAAGCCTCTTGCTGAGCACCGTGAGAAAGACGTAGACAAGTTCTTCAACAACCTTGCGACACCACTAGTTGCTGAAAGTAATGAACAGAAGAAACTGGATAACAAGCAACGTCGTATGTTGGGTTCACTTATCGCGGTAGCGGGTGTGGGCGTAATGACTATGTTCGTACTGCCAAACCCAATGTGGGGACGCATGGTATTCGTTCTGTGTGGCTTGATTGTGTTCTCTGTTGGTCTGTTACTTGTTAAAGCAGTCGATGACAAAGTCGAGCAACAAGACGAAGTGACTCCAGCCGAAGGCTAATCTAATTCGCATCCTAAATAACATCACGGCCACCTGAACGGGTGGTCGTCATTTTTATAATCCAATATTTAACGTGAGATGTACGATGAACAAAAAACTATTATCGGTAAGCATTATTAGCGCGTTCACGCTCGCTTTTGCAACTGGCTGTACAACACAAGAAAAAACAGCACCTGTAGTCAGTATCGCTGAACAAGCTGCGCCAGCTATTAGCGAAATCGACCGTAGTTACCTATTGAGCAGTGACCGCTTAACTGAGGTAGATGGTGACACTTTAGTTGTTGCTTCAGAAGAACAAGTGGCTGCGCTCAAAGCAAAATTTGAAAACCTAAAAGATGGCGACGAAGTGGTGATCCCTGCCGGTAAATACGCGAACTTAGGTCAAGTGACGATCACGGCGAATGACATCACTATCAAAGCTGAGCAAGCAGGTTCTGCGTGGATCACTGGCTTGATCCAGTTTGAACTGAAAGGTGATGACATCACGCTTGATGGCCTAGTGTTTACCGAAGGTGGTCCAAACGAGCGTTTTGGCGCAGTACGTATGATGGGTAATGGCAACACGCTACAAAACTCAACATTCTACTACTTCAACCATGATTACACGTACGAGCCAGACGAGCGTCGTTCTGAGTATCCAAAGTACCTATGGGTTTCTCTATGGGGTAAAGATGGCAAAGTCATCAACAACCGTTTCGAAGGTAAGCAAAAACGCGGCACTTTGATTGGTGTACAAAAAGATGACACAGCTGATAACCACCTGATCGCAAATAACATCTTCATGGATCAAAAGCCTAACCAGTTCAACGAATTCGACATTAAAGAAGCGATTCGTTACAACGGCAACAGTTGGGAAGCGATCCGTATTGGTGATTCTAAAGCTTCACAGTGGGATTCAAGTTCTAAGTTCGTGAACAACCTAATGATCGATATGGATGGTGAGCGTGAGCTTATCTCGATTAAGTCGGGCGACAACACGATCTCAGGCAATACGATTTTCCAAAGCACGGCGCTTATTTCACTGCGTCACGGAAAAGGCAACACGGTTGAGAACAACATGATTCTAGGTAATGGAAAGCGCCTAACGGGCGGCGTCCGTATCTACGATGAAGATCATGTGATTCGTAACAACTACATTGCAAACACTCGAGGCCGCGATGGCTTGATTGAAGGCAATGCTGACCTACGTGGCGGTATTGTTATTAACACGGGCATCATCGACGTAGCGAATGGTGAGCAGCTAGATCAATCGGTGAAGGGCAAAGAGCTGAACAAGCAATGGACGCCGAAAAACATCACCATCGAGAACAACTCTCTAGTCGACACTGAGTGGGGCATTGTTTACGGCAACCAAAGCCACCGTGTAAGTTTGTTTGACAACGCAGAAGTGGAAGGCATTTATGCTGGTGTTGATGTGGCGTTCAAACACAACGTGGTCGATAACTCGCTGTCACCTGAGTTTGTAAGTGTACGTGCAACGCAAGATTTCCCATTAGTTGGCGCAACCTACACAGACGAAACTTACGTAGGTCAAGTAACGGATTCTGAACTGATCGAAGGCTACTCGGTAGAATTACCAAAAGTCGTTGTAGAAAATGGCATCAACGCTTATCAAGGTGAAGGCGCAGACGTGTCTAAACTTGCGGTCGTGACGGCTGAAACAGCGGGTCCAGACTACGTGCTTGAGAATACGACTAAGTAAGTTAATGGCTAATGGCTAATGGCTAAAGGTCAATGGTTTAATGGCTTGAGCTATCAAACCAATTCACGATAGCTGTCCTGACCATTAACACTTAAAAAGCCTCAACGGATAATGTCTGTTGAGGCTTTATCGATCTTAGGTCGTGATCATCTCAATCTTACGTCGTGACTATTTTAATCTTACGTCGAGACTACTGTGATTTATACTTATGCAGTAGATCCCAAGGGATATGACATAAGTGGTGATCTTCAGGGAAGTGACTTAAGTGATGCTGGTGGATGTCATCGCTGGCAACATAATTGGTCAATGGCAACACTTCAACAGCGATACGGTCGGCATCATCTCTTGAAGAAATATAGTGCTTGGCTTCGGTTAAGTGTTCTGCATTAGTGCTGTAAACGCCTGTTCGGTATTTCTCTCCGACATCGACACCTTGTTTATTCACGCTGTAAGGGTCAATAATCTCAAACAAGTGTTCCATCAGAATCGTTACTGACGTGATGCTTGGATCAAACTCTATTTGTACGCACTCTGCGTAGCCATCGTAATCGTTTTGTGTGCTGTCGCTTTGAGCCGTCTTGTTTTCTGTTGGCTGGGCGCTTCCATTAGCACGGCCTGCTTCTGTGCTGATAACACCAGGAACGTACTTAATAAATTCTTGTACACCCCACAAGCAACCGCCAGCTAAATAAATTTGTTCCATACTTCTCTTTGAGCTCTCTGTGTTTGTTGATGTTCGTTAGGTACTCGAATCAATGCGATGATACCCGCACGTATAAAAAAGCGTCTATAAAAATGAGCGCGCAAATAAAAACAAGCGTTTAGGCATTGTAAACCTGTGCGACTGAACAAACATAAGTTTAATATGATTTGTGATTATATAAGTCAGTATTGCTTTGTCATCAACTCGAATCTCAACATCAAGTGAGCGTTACTCTAAACATGTTTGATCAAATAAAAGACTTCATTAATCCGAGCAAGAACCCAGATCTTGCTCAGGCCCATGAATACCAGCGTCAGCATCTGCCGACATTGTGGTTGTTGGGGAAAACGGGGGCGGGCAAGTCATCGTTTATTCAGGCGGTGACTGGCGACTCTTCTGTGGAAGTTGGCAATGGTTTTGCACCTTGTACCATGACGGCGATGTCTTACGAATTCCCACAAGACAAACCGGTGATGCGCTTTCTCGATACCAGAGGACTAAGCGAAGCGAATTATGATGCGAAAGAGGATCTGGAAGAGATTGGTCAGGCAGGTAATGCGTTAGTCGTTGTAATGAAAGCCGACGAACCTGAACAATCCGCTGTGCTTACGGCTCTAAAACAGATTAAGAAGCAAAAGAAGATTAAGCACTTACTGTTGGTTCATACCGCTGTGTTGTCTTCCTGTGAACCAGATCGAGCAAGGCAAATTCAGTTCAACACTAACCAAGTAGAGAAGGCTTGGGGTAAAGAGTTTGAATCGGTCGCGGTCGATTTCGAGACGGATGACTCGAGCAATAACAGTGGTTCAATTTACAACTATGACATCTTGTTAGAAAAGCTGACCAGTATTCTTCCGGTGATCGGAATGATGGTGCAAGACAAGGAGCATTCCACGCAAGAAGAAGCCAACTTTGATCAAGTAGAAAACGAAGTGCTTTGGTATGCAGGAAGTGCGGCGGCGAGCGACTTGATTCCAGGTGTTGGTTTGGTATCGGTACCTGCGATTCAAGCGAAAATGCTTCATAGCTTGGCGAACCAATATGGGGTCGAATGGAACAAGAGAGTCTTCAGTGAGTTGATAGGCACTTTGGGAAGCAGCTTTGCTTTGCAATACGGAATGAAACTGGGCACTCGACAGTTGATAAAGCTGATTCCAGTTTATGGTCAAACGGTAGGTGCGGTGGCTGCAGCTGCAATGAGTTTCGGCACCTCTTATGGTTTAGGTCGCGCTGCGTGTTTTTACTTCTATCATAAGAACAAAGGCGAAGAAGTGTCTGAACAAGAGATGCAGAAGATCTACAAAGAATCCCTGAAAAAAGGAAAGGCGGCGTCGGGCTATGAAGAAAATTAGAAACCTATTTCGATTACTGGCGGTGCTATCGAGCGGCCGTTGGGGTATTGCCCTGATTTCGGCCATCTTCCCAAGCATTATCATGATGGGTTTTGGTGTCTTTTTGGCGATCAAATACGGTTACCTGCTCGAAATGTCGATTGCCATTGCCGTGAGTACCTTGGTGTTCACCATTCCTTTGTTCATTTCTAGTCGTTCTTCACGCGATTCTTCAAGCCACTCTTCACGCCGATCTTCAAGTACGGAGCCCTTCTCAAATAAAGAGAGTGACGACCTTGGTGAGGGTGCTTCTGAGTCACAACATAACAAAGCTGATATCAACGATGCATTGGTTAAGGCTTCGGCTGATTGGTCTCAAAAAGAACTGTCGATTTGGAATGATTCAAAACACTACGTGCGACAGCAATTAATGGTCGATATAGAGTGGGGCAACCTAGACCAAACCGGTTTAGAGGTACTTGAATTTGTTGCGAAAAAGTTTGATAAGAAATCACTCGATTTTTCGATTCCTGAAGGGCTAAAGCTGTTCGAAGAGGTAAGCCGACGTTACAAATTGGTCGTGCGAGAGCATATACCTGGTATTGAGTATCTCAAGGTTTCTTACATCAAAGCGGGCTATGAAGCCTATGACAAATATGGCGAGCTAGGGCAGAAGATCGTTAAGGCCGCTATTTGGGGGAATCACCTCAAAAACCTCTATTTGAACCCGCTAAAAGTGATTTCCGATTTGGGTCGAGAACAAGCGACGGCAACGATGACAAGAGGGGTGGTTGATGACATGCAATACGCCGCTAAACAAGCCTTGTTAGATGAAGTCGCGGCGGTGGCGATTGACCTCTATAGCGGACGTTTCAGCATTGAAGATGAAGCACTGAAAGCGTCTGATGTTTCTGAACTCGACGAACAACGCTTTGCTCCAGAGTTAGAACCTGTGCGAATCGTGCTAGTGGGGCAAACCAGTTCTGGTAAATCTTCGCTTATCAATGCGCTTAAGCAAGAGTTGGTTGCAGAAGTGGATGTACTGCCATCAACCGACACTTCAATGGTGTACAACGCGTTTGTCGACGACAATGATGTTCGCGTTGTTGATCTTCAAGGGCTTGATGGCAATCCTAAAACCGAAGCCTTAATGCTCAAAGAGATGACCCAAGCCGATGTGGTGCTATGGGTATTGAAAGCCAGTCAATCTGCACGTGATTTGGATAAGCAGTTGAAAGATAGATTTGATGCTTTCTATGACGATCCTAAGAACATCTCACGTAAGAAGCCGATAGTTGTCTCGGTTGTTAATCAGGTAGACCGATTAAAGCCTGTCGACGACTGGCAGCCGCCGTATGACTTAGACAACCCAATATCGGCTAAAGCGAAGATCATTGCTCAAGCGCTCGAATACAATCATATATTGCTGCAAACCGATATCGTGTTACCACTGGCGATTGCGCCAGAAAAGGTACAGTTCGGTTTAGATACATTAAGGCAGACGTTGATCGAGCGTATCGCTGACGCAAATAACGTTCAGAGAAATCGCCAACGTTTAGAAGCCATGAAAAGAGGCACGTCGGTTAAAGGCCAACTGAATAAAGCGGTCAAGGTGGGTAAGAAGGTTGCCCCCAGTGCATTGAAAGCAGCGACGCCAAAACTGGCTGAAATGGCCATCAAGCAAGTCGTGAAGAAAAAGTAATCCACGACTGCGGCTGCAAAACGGTTCTGATGAGGCTTGAGACTCATCAGAGCTTATCTTTTTAGCTCAGTAGATTTCTAGAAGATAGCTTTGTCGAAAATAGCCACCTTCATCCTATATCGGATAAGCATTGAATTTAAAAATGTCCGTTATTATTAAGGCGATCACGAACTAGTTTAATAGTATGTAAAATGATGTTCTTCACAGTTTATATAACACGCTATCGTATTTAATTACCATTCTAAATATTGATCACATTTATACTTTTCGAAGCTTTATTTATAAAACAATTGCACTATATTTAAATTTCGGATCATCTTGATTTCAACGTAGGGATATATTGTGAACATGTATCTGAAATGGCAATCAACAACATGGCTAACCTTGTTAGCTTGGTATACCTTAGATCACCAGCTCTCGTTCCGTCTTTCTTCAGAGTAGTACCCTCTAGGCGTCACGCGCCAGCAAAGCAGCGTGCTTTGTTTACCTATCAGCAGCTTTGATAACCTTTGAACGTATGAATGTCGCACTTATTATTCCGTGCAAGGTATTCATTGTTTTGTCGTTCTCGCTAATTATCTTAGCCTCTGTTTAGGTTTGATTAATAAGTCATTATTTAATTTTTTTATTTTCACTATTAATTTCCTGTGTGTCTTTATACGGAACTATTAATTTAATGGTGAGGATTCTTGACATCTAAAGAAAATAGATTTCGACCTGATCGGAATGTATTGAAAGGTATTATTATGGAAAACTTCAAACATCTACCAGAACCGTTTCGTATTCGTGTTGTAGAGCCAGTAAAAAGAACAACTCGTGCCTATCGTGAACAAGCCATTGTCGAAGCGGGGATGAACCCATTCTTACTTGATAGTGATGATGTGTTTATCGACTTACTGACAGACAGCGGAACCGGTTCTATTACTCAGCGTATGCAAGCCGCGATGTTGATGGGTGATGAAGCTTACAGTGGTAGTCGCAGTTACTACGCATTGTCGAATGCGGTTAAGGATATCTTCGGTTACGAGTTGACGATTCCAACCCACCAAGGACGCGGTGCCGAGCAGATCTACATTCCGGTTCTTATCAAAAAGCGTGAAATGGAGAAAGGGCTCGACCGAAGCAAAATGGTCGCTCTGTCGAACTACTTCTTCGATACAACACAAGGTCACACCCAAGTGAATTGCTGCGTGGCGAAGAACGTTTATACCAAAGAAGCGTTTGATACCTCAGTGAACGCGGATTTCAAAGGCAACTTCGATGTGGTGAAGCTGGAAGAAGCGATCTTAGAAGCGGGCGCGGCCAATGTTCCTTACATCGTAAGTACCATTACCTGTAACTCTGCTGGTGGGCAGCCAGTGTCTATCGCTAACCTAAAAGCCGTGTATGAAATAGCACAGAAATACGATATTCCTGTGATCATGGACTCAGCACGCTACGCTGAAAATGCTTACTTCATTCAACAACGTGAAGCGGGTTATCAAGACTGGACAATCGAACAGATCACGCGTGAGTCATACAAATACGCGGATGGCTTAGCCATGTCTGCCAAGAAAGATGCCATGGTCCAAATGGGCGGCTTGTTGTGCTTTAAAGATGCGTCTTTCATGGATGTGTACACAGAGTGTCGAACTTTGTGTGTGGTGCAAGAAGGTTTCCCAACCTATGGTGGTTTAGAAGGTGGCGCAATGGAGCGTCTTGCGGTTGGCCTTTATGACGGCATGCGTCAAGACTGGTTGGAATATCGTATTGGTCAGGTTCAATACTTAGTCGATGGCTTAGAAGCGATAGGTATCGTGTGCCAACAAGCGGGTGGTCATGCTGCGTTTGTCGATGCGGGTAAACTGCTTCCTCATATTCCAGCGGGTCAGTTCCCAGCACATGCTTTGGCGTGCGAGCTGTACAAAGTGGCAGGTATCAGAGCTGTTGAAATTGGTTCCTTGCTGCAAGGACGCGATCCTGCCACGGGCGAACAGCATCCATGCCCTGCAGAGTTATTGCGCCTTACTATTCCACGCGCGACGTACACACAAACACACATGGACTTCATCATCGAAGCGTTCGAAAAAGTGAAAGAGAACGCAAGCAAAGTGAAAGGGCTCGATTTTACTTACGAACCGCCAGTGTTAAGACATTTCACTGCGCGCTTGAAAGAGGTTGAAACCGTTGAAAAACAGACAGAAAAAAAGAATGAACAAACGCTCGAAGAAGCATTTTAAAATAAAAACATAAGCGAATAGTCACTAGAAACATAATTAAAGGCTCCCTCGGGAGTAATGCCGATCAGTTAAAGCCAAAGTGATCGGTTGAAGGATCCTTCCGAGCTGT
>NZ_JBFSUD010000039.1:0-44125 GCF_041467175.1 Vibrio sp. 10N.247.310.24 | reverse complement strand
AATGCTTTATTGATTTTATTGTTAATTTATAGACTCATCTAAGCGGAGAAGAGCCCTTGTTGTAGTGCAAATTCACATTAACATGTTTTAAGTGAGTATTTACTCTGAATCACAATGGGGCACTTTCGTGTTTGAAAGTGCAGTTTGAAAGTGCTGACTGTATCGGTTCTGGACAATTCTGTTTCAGTGACTTTACTAAATTAGTAAATCACCAATAACTAGAAGTATGGAAAAAGTCGCTTAGCTTAGTGTCTAGTCTCACTGGAGCAGATCACCATTTGTTGGCCGCTTTTTTAGAACTACGGATAAATTGAATATCCTGTCCATCATATAAAAGTGACACATGAACACGTTTGTCTTCAATGTTAAGAGAAAATGGGATCTTTGACTTGCCTAACGGGTCAAAAGTTTTTTTATCTTGCACGGTCGTAGTTTGGGAAACTTTGGGCTCATTTACTTGAGTCACCAGTTCCCCTAGCATTGTCCACGACTGAAGCCCGCTTGTAAGCGCAATTTCTACCTTAGGTCGAATTTTGTCTTCGGTCTTTCTTGCCAGCATAATAAGCTGATCTATATCATCCCCACTGCAAAATTTTTGCTTCAACAACTGATTTTTTAAAAGAAATCTAACAGAATATTCACTAGTCTTTGCTTGTACCCGAACACCCTCGCCATTAGCGAGTTTTACTTTTTTCTCTAAGATTAGCGGCTTCCAATAACTACTCATCCAATTAGCCGAAGCTGGCTTATTTTTCGAAACCTTGCGCTTAGTGGAAGTACGACGTTCAATTATACAAGGGTGTTTCGGCCATGGTGGTCCTAGCTCATCAAAATATACTTTTGCCCCATTTGGGTGCTCATAGTAAAAAACATTATCACCACAATTTGGACACTTTGCATTTGGAACCGTAAAGGCCTTATCTGAACTGTATTGTTTAGAATTAGATTTGAACCCTTTCGGCTGCTTAACACTTAACAATGTTGTAGCGTTTCTTTTTATTTTTCTATTCCCTGAAATTGGGCGCACAATCCCGTCAATAGTCACAAATGTAATCGACATAAAATTAACCTTACTAGCCTCTACAAACTTCCCTCACGACATGGTGTATTTTAAACTAATGCTCAAGGTACACTCTTGCTATCAATCAAAATATCTTTAAGTCGCTTTTGTCCCAAAGCATGGCGACATAACACGTCTCTTGCTCTAAAACGTTTCTGTCATATTAGAAAAAGTATGTCGAAGCCTTGAGTTTCTTATTAAGCTTTTGGCTTCAAGATACGTTCAATCTTACTTACTACATCCTCGCCTTTTTCAATGGTAATAGGAAATCCCCGAACATTTAAAATATTGCTTTTCAATGCAATTGAAAGTTGTTCGCCCTCTACCGTTAAATCAAAAAGTTCGGATTTTTCTCTTAGGATTGTTTTGCAAAGTATCTTCATTTCTTGAGTGTTAGAGCCTGCATTTAGCTTAGCTATAGCAGGTGCTGCTATTGATAGCAGCACATCTCTCAATGATTCGGCTTCATTGATTTTTTCACCTTGAGACGCAAACTTAATACACTTAGTTACTTCAGGTAGAACGACTTCTAACATTGAAGGATCCAAGCTATCCAAGTGTTCGATTTCATCCACAGCAGCGCTGGGTTTTCCCTCAGAAGTGAAGGTATCAGACGACTGATAATATGATTCAATTGCCCCTCTTCTTAGGATAAAACAACCCGCTAGTTCTAATAGCCCCAAGACAGCTTCCAAGCGGTTTCTAATTGTGACCCAAGATCTGTCAGCGTTTAAATCAGATAACGTACTTTCATCATGACTAAATAAAGCACAGAATACAGATCTTCGTTTTGCTTTAGTCTCTTCGCCTTCCCCTTTATTTACCCAATATGGGTGAGGAGTAGCTATATCCTTGATCTCTTCCCATTTGTTATTTGCCAATTGACAGAAATCATTAAAAGCAGCACTGGCAAGCGAAGCTGCAGAAGCAGCCCCAGACTCAGCGGCTTTTTGATCTGCGATTATACATCCGTTGAGATAATAGTTAGTTAATTCAAGGCCATCAGCAAAAGCATCAGCATCTGCTAAAACTACTGGAGTCTTTCCCATTAGTCTTATAAATTTTGACACTATAGGCATTTGACCTGTGCCAATCACTGGCAATAACTGAGAGCCAGATGCTTCCAAGTGAACCCCTAACTTTTGAGACAAAAAACTACAGATGAGGGCGTCTGAAGGCCCCTCAACTAATAGTGGCTTTTTACAAAATAGAGAAAGTTTATGTTCTTGTCCTAGGCGGGCAATTAATGCCTGTATTTTCTTGTTCTGAAGTTCGCCAGATTCTGGAGAGATTTGAACAGGTGCTGTATCTAAGTCATGGCAAAAGACTAGAGATAAAAGGTCGTCACATTTTAATATATTCAACATTTCTGTTGAATGAGTTGCCATAACTATTATCTTCTTAAAGCCTCCTTCAGAATAGTGGCCAGCAGCTGAAGCAATCTCATTAAGTAAAAATGCTTGTAACTGCGGATGCAGGGAGACTTCAGGTTCATCTAGCATCAAAGCGCCTACATCGTCATCATAAAGCGCTGATAATAAGCCAACTAAATGAAGTAACCCTGAAGCCTCTCGACCTGAAGAGTATGGCGCACCTTCCTTATCCAATCTTGCAAAAACAACCTTTAAAGTACCCGCATCCCATTCAATAATAAGATCTCTTTTGAATAACTTTTTAAGGCGCTCTTGCACTTTAACCAAAATATCAGCTCTCTCCGATAACGTTTGGAAGTCACCATTTAACGTTTCAATTTTATGACGCCTATCTACGTCACTTTTGTTACCAAAATTAGCACTTTCATATGATATCCGACCACCTCTGTGGCCGTCATAATCCGATCGACTATGTTCAAGCGTTCCCATTCTTCCTGCAGAAATAAATCTAACCTTCTTACCTTGAACATGCTGTGGTAGCGCATTTTTTATGGCTCTAAGCAGGTGTGTTTTACCACTTCCATTAGGTCCTATCAGTACTGTCAGTCCATTTCGAATGGTAATTTCACGATTAAAATTTCCATTGTGGCTCTGAATTGTAGTGTTTAACAATATAGGGAAAGACATATTATTCCTTTAAGGTATATAACAGTGCCTTTCTCAGAAGACATTGTTTTTATAATATTTAAAATATATGGGAACCATGACAGCAAAAGACTGTTCAATGGGCTTATTGTCCCTAGCACTCACAAATTACAGATCATGTCTGTATAGTTGCAAATGCTCAATTAGGCTCATAATCTGCTATTAGAAAATGTAGGTCAAGAACTGACGTGGGAAAGGGATCGGGAATCGACTGCTAAATTATTTCGGGGCAATAGTGAGCCAGCCGTGATTGACATGAATCATGTGATTGACTGACTCAAGGGAAGCTCTCTTAGTTACTTGATCGGAATATAGATTTCGGTTTTCAAATTCTCAGGTTTAGTTCGTCTTGGGTCTCGATTCAGGTACACCTCAAAGCATGGTTGGTCTCGCAGTTCAAACCCACTGTCTGGTAGCCATTTTAAGAGTAAATAGCTGTAAGCTTCAGAGAGTTTCTCGTAAGTACCTTTGTGCAAGGCCTTGGCATATTTGCCACCTAAGATTGTCTTGCGATCGATACCTTCAGGTAATTCCATTTCAGTAACGATCGTTGCACATGCGTCGTAGCGTATATTATCTACAAGGGTAATATTTGGGTCGTCATGGCTTATTCCTATCATTATTGTCTTGGGTTGAATCAAGCGATTAGAATAAACAAATGGCATCAGTTGCCCCCATGCGGTTGCAGCAGCATCACTGTATTTGCCACTACCTCTGGAATACAGGACTTCCGTAGACTTGCGATCGACAACGTTTATATTCATCTTTATGTCCTCAAAACTAGTGAGTTGTTGCCTTTTTAAGGCAGGAACTGTTTTTTGATGACGAATATACGATGGTGTACAAGAGAACTGCTTTCGTATCGCCTTATTAAAAGAAGCTTGGTTTTCATAGCCACAAGAAAAAGCAATTTCAGTCATGCTCTCAACCCCATAAATAATACTTCGAGCAGCCCTCTCTATAAGCAGGCGCTTACGCATCGCATATACCCCCTCGCCATAATAGGCGCGGAACAGGTGATGAAAATGGTATTTAGAGAAGTAAAACTTTGATAATAGCTCTTCTATTACCAGAGGCTGATCAAGGTGAGATTCTAAATACCTCACTACCTTCTCCAACCTGACATGATTGTTCTGCATTATTTATACATCCATCCTATTTCGACATAGGTAGTGTCCTACACTGCGAGACTCAATGATTTTCCATTATTGCTAATTTGTCTGAAAGTTTAGATTCAAGACCGTTTTGCAAATGATGAGCCCAATACGATCAATCTCTATGATAAATGATCAGACGTTATTGGAAGTGCTCAAACTAAAATGTCCTCCGACAGGGATTGATAAAGTAATCACGTTTCTGTCGGTGCGGTCACTTTCTATTATCGCAAAATAGACCACGTAAGCTTTATAAAATAATTGTTATGATATCTTATGTAAAATGTTAATGATTACTCTTCATTTAATAGTTTTACTAAAGCTATTAGATGTAAGATTAAATAGGTAAACCACCTAACTGATTGAATCATTGACGGATCCTGTTGATTTTATGATGAGAGAAGGTGGAGCGAGTGAGTAGTCATGTCTCCGAGGTGATAGAAAATAAAGACAGTTTTGAACGCCCGTTTTCGATCAAAATCCCGCGTCGTAAGTGGTTTGGTTGGAAGGGCATCGAGCTGCGTTTGGTGTTGGCATTGGCTATGTTATCGATGACCACCATCTTTCTGTCAGTTGTATCGAGCTTTACCTTTGACGATTTAAACCAACGCCTTGTCGAATTAAAAGAGAGTGAAATCCCCGCCTTAGATAACGCTGCACGCCTCAATGACATGGTGCGTGTGATTATCACGACCTCATCTCAACTCAGTGATGCTGAATCCAATTTAGAGCGTAAACAGGCGATGCTTAAAATTGAAGAGGCCATTTCAGTGATGAATAGCGTTATGGTTCAGTTTCCTGATTATCACGCCTATTTTAAAGATCTTATCGCCCAAGTTAATAATAGTCTGAGCCTGTTATATCAAAGTGAGATTGAGTCAGAACAACTCAATCAAGAACTTCGTAATTTGCTAGAAGGCTTTTATCCTCTATTGCAGCAAGCCAGTGACTCACTCGATAGTTTGCCTGACCCAGCCAAAGATCAAATCCAATATACTCAGTTGAAATCTCTGCTTTATTACCAATTAGGCTTGGTCGAAAAGCTGTATAACGACTCAAGCTTTAATGAGCTCGATTACACCAGCTACCGTCTAGAGCAAGTCGGGGAAGAGTGGTGGAAGTTCTGGGTCAGTGGTGATTTAAGAAGTGATTTTCCTAAATTAGATCATCAACTCACGGTGATTTATAACCTTGCCTCAAGTGATAGCAGCTTGTATGGGATGAAAAACAAAGCGCTCGATCATCTCTATCAAGAGCAATACTTCCTGCAAAACAGCCGTGAGCATTTGAATCAGTTAACCGTGCAGATCGAAAGCAACACCAGCAAGGTGAATGGCAATATTGACCAATCGATTCAGCAGGCGCAACACTCTTTGCAATCAAACCAACGTTTGTCACTTTTTCTCTCTCTTTTTAGTGTGTTAACTGCCGCAGCTATCTCATGGTTCTACGTACGTAAGAGTATTTTAGAAAGGCTTTTACAGCTCAAAGACAACATGTTTGCGATTTCTACCGGCCACTTAGATACCGAAGTGTCCATTCGAGGTAAAGACGAAGTGACACAAATGGCCAAGTACCTAAAGGTATTCCAGACCACGGCCAAAATTGTTAAGCAAACCAATCGAAAATTAGAGGCAGAGGTTGAAGAGCGCACCTTAGCCGAAGCCAAACTACGAGTTACTCAAGACGAGTTAATCCAAGCCGGAAAATTAGCCGCGCTAGGGCAATTGAGTGTCGGGATCACGCACGAGATCAATCAACCTCTGACGGCAGTAAACAGTCACGTCCGAAGCGCTCAGCTTTGGTTAGGTAAGCAAAGGCCAGACAGGGCAGAAGATAACCTGAAAAAGATAGAAACCCTGCTAGATAAAGTGGCGGCAATCACCCGTCACTTGAAAGCCTTCTCACGTAAGAGCGACGGAAAGATCGATAATGTGGAACTAGAGAAGGTGATTGGTGATGCGATTGACCTGTTTGAAACCAGACAGAGCGCTGTGTCGATTCAGTATTCGTCCCAAAGTAGCCAACTGGTTCGAGCTAACAGCATTCGCTTAGAACAGGTACTGGTGAATTTGATCAGCAATGCTCTGGATGCCGTTGAGCAAAGAGAGCAACCAGAGCTCAGAATCTTCACTCAAGAGCATTCGAATACCATTCAGATTTTGGTTATGGACAACGGATTAGGCATACCTAAAGAGGACATTCCACACCTGTTCGACCCATTTTATACGCGTAAGGTTACAGGCAAGGGGCTTGGACTCGGTTTGTCTATCGCATACAACATCATAAAAGACTTTGGCGGCTCGATTCACGTGGAATCGGTTGAACACCAAGGCACCACTTTTATCGTCACTCTACCAAAAGGCATAGCCTCATGACTGCAGAAAAACACATAGTTCTTATCGATGATGAAATCGATGTTGTTGAAGCCGTGAGCGAGATGTTGGAGCTAGAAGGGTTTAGCGTTACCACTTTTACCGACCCTAACCTTGGCCTTAAATCGCTCAAAGCAAACAGCCAGTCGGTTGTATTGTGTGATGTACGAATGCCACAGGTGGATGGGCTTACGTTACTGAGTTCAATTCAACATAGAGCCGCTAACGTTCCTGTATTGTTGATGAGTGGCCATGGCGATATTCCCATGGCGATAGAGGCAATGAAGCTAGGGGCGTTCGACTTTTTAGAAAAGCCACTGAATGCGAGTGAGTTGGTAGAGAAGCTCGATTTAGCGTTGGCACAGTCTCAGCACAATTGCCCAGCAGCTACAGACGGTGATGAGGAAGCTGAGTTACCGATTGAAACGGTGGTTATTGGCCAATCAAAAGCGATGGATACGATACGCAAGCAAGTGCTCGCACTGTCTCATACTGGTGTTGATACCATCATCAACGGCGAAACAGGAACGGGCAAAGAGGTGATTGCTCGCGCCTTGCATCAATTTAGCCGTCGTAAGGCGAAGCCCTTTATCGCGATCAACTGTGGCGGCATGACTGAAAGCATTATCGAAAGTGAGTTGTTTGGTCATGAAGCGGGTTCGTTTACCAGTGCCAACAAGAAGCGCATTGGAAAAATAGAACAAGCCAATGGCGGAACTCTGTTCCTTGATGAAATCGAAAGCATGCCAATTGCGGTGCAAATTAAACTGTTGCGCGTCATTCAAGAAAGAATGATTGAGCGCGTTGGTGGTAACGAGTTAATCCCGGTCGATATTGTGGTGGTAGCCGCCAGCAAAGCTGATCTTGCGAGCTTGAGTGAAACGGGGGAGTTCAGAGCCGATCTCTTCTATCGCCTCAATATTGCTAGCTTAAACCTTCCCGCATTGCGTCAACGCAAAGAAGACATTCAGGTGTTATTCCGCCATTTTGTGATCCAAGCGAGCCACAAGTACAAGACACGCCCATCAACGATTTACCCCGAACAGATACAGCAGCTATGTCGACACGAATGGCCGGGTAACGTGCGTGAGCTGCGTAATGTCGCTGATCGATTTGTGTTGGGTATCGTCGGCGATGGTTTCGATCTTCAATCGCCAATTTGTGAAGCGTCCGGAGAAGATTTCGCTTTTGAAAAGCAGATGGAGCAGTACGAAAGGAATGTACTGACTGAAGCGTTGATTGAGAGCGCAGGCAATATCAATGAGGTCTCTAGCAAGCTGAACCTACCACGCAAAACGCTTTATCGAAAAATGAAGAAACATCAATTGGATAAAGAGAGTTTCAAGGCCTAGTTGGTTCATTCATTCGCTTAGTAAAAGCAGAAGACAACAATGACCCATTTAACTTTTAGTCGAATGGCTAACCGTTTCAAGTGATTGTAATAAAAGGGCTTTAACATCTGGCACAAAGCGTGCAATCCCTACATTGTGGCGTCAGCCCACATGAGGTTATTCGATGTTGAGTCAAAAAACATATGACAGCTATCTATATATGACAGCTATCCAACACCGAATGATCGAATAAAGGAAGTTAGAAAAATAATTGCTTGTTGCAAGGAGATACAAACATGAAGCAAATACTGAAAGGTTCGATTGCTCTGATACTAGGTGTGAGCTCGATGACGGCATGGGCCGCAGCAGAATCAGCCGACTTAGGTCCTCGTCCCCTCTTTTTAGTGAACAATATGGATGAGAGCCCTTTGAAAACCAAGCTGTTGAGTTGCAGTGAAGGACCTTTTCATCGTAGTGATTTTTCTATTGGACATCGCGGAGCTGCGATGCAGTTTCCTGAACACACCAAGGAATCCTACTTAGCGGCGATTCAAATGGGCGCGGGTGTCGTGGAATGTGATGTGACTTTCACTAAAGACAAGGCGTTGGTATGTCGTCACTCGCAAAGTGATCTGCACACCACAACCGATGTTTTGGCGCATCCCGATCTCGCGAAGAAGTGTTCAACACCGTTCACGCCGGCTAACCCAGCGACAGGCGAAGATGCTCAGGTTGAGTGTCGTACCTCTGATTTCACGCTAGCGGAGTTTAAGACCCTGAAAGGGAAAATGGATGGTGCGAATCCAAAAGCAACCACGGTCGAAGAGTACATGAATGGCACACCCGGTTGGAGAACCGATCTTTACAGCCAAAGTGGCACACTGATGACACACGCAGAAAGTGCGGCATTGTTTAAAGAGCACGGCGTGAAGGTGACTCCTGAGCTAAAATCGGCGGCGGTAGAAATGCCTTTCAATGGTTTTAGCCAAGAGATGTACGCGCAGAAGCTGGTGGATGAACTGAAAGAGGCGGGCTTTGAGCCTTCAGAGACTTACTTGCAGTCATTCAACTTGGATGATGTTAAGTATTGGGTCAATGAGACACCTAAGTTCGGTAAGCAAGCCGTTTACCTTGACGATCGTGTCTATGAGCAAGCGGACTTTGTTGCGTCTGTGGAGAACATGAAAGAACTGCACGATGCGGGTGTGAATATCATCGCGCCACCTCTGTTTGCTTTGGTTGAGCTAGGTGAGAACAACGAATTGGTTGCGTCTAATTACGCGAAACTGGCAAAAGATGCTGAGCTTGAGATTATCGCATGGACACTGGAACGTTCAGGCCCGCTAGCGCAAGGTGGCGGTTGGTATTACCAAAGCGTGAAAGATGGCATCAACAATGATGGCGACATGATGAAAATGCTTGATGTACTGGCGCAAGATGTTGGTGTGATGGGCGTATTCAGTGATTGGCCTGCAACGGTAACTTACTACGCTAACTGTATGGACAGCGACGCTTAGGCTGTTGTGAGCTTCGCTCTACATCGCTAATTATAGCGTTTGTATAGAGAGCGCGTAGCCAAAGAATAATAAGAGAAAAAGCAGTGAACTAAAGGGCCTTCGGGCTCTTTTTTTACCACCGAAATTGACGGGACATAAATGACCCAAATAGACACTTCTTGGTTGGACAGTAATGACACAAAAGTAATTTTCCAATTTAGGGTTTGTTTTAAGTTATTGAAATTAAAGAAGTTGAAAGGTGGCACAAAGGCTGCAATAGCGAAGGTGACTTTCAACAATAAGTAAAAGTAAGGTTTGAATATGAAAATCAGTGTTAAAGGACTGTTAATCGCTAGCTCATTACTACTTCCTTCAATGGCTATGGCAAGCGACTGCTCTAGCCGTGGTGTGTTAGACGATCGATACTGTGATGAAAACCAAGATTTGGTCGCCGATTCACCGAAGAATCCAGATGAGTGGAATGACCCTAGTACGCTTGTGTTTACTTACACGCCAGTAGAAGACCCTGCGTTATACAAAGATGCATTCGCCGACTTCCAAGCTCACCTAAGTAAAATTACAGGTAAGCGAGTGATTTACTACACGGTGCACTCGAACTCTGCACAAGTAGAAGCGATGCGTTCTGGTCGACTGCATGTTGCTGGTTTTTCTACGGGCCCAACAGGCTACGCAGTTAACCTCGCGGGTTACGTTCCAATCGCTGTGAAGGGCGATGAGTCTGGCTTCCAGGGCTACAACTTAATCACGATTGTGCGTAAAGACAGCGGCATTAACAAAATGTCTGATCTGAAAGGTAAAAAGGTTGCACACACTTCTGCATCTTCCAACTCTGGCAACCTCGCTCCTCGTGCGTTATTCCCAGCGAAAGGCCTAGTGCCAGATGAAGATTACAAAGTGCTTTACTCAGGTAAGCATGACCAATCGATTCTAGGCGTCTTCAATGGAGATTATGACGCAGCACCTGTGGCATCGGACGTGTACGATCGTATGGTAGCAGCAGGTCGTGTTGACGATTCTGAACTGAAGATCATCTACCGTAGCCCACGCTTCCCAACGTCTGCATTTGGCTATGCTTACAACCTAAAACCAGAGCTAGTTGAGAAGATCAACGAGGCTTTCTTTAGCTACCGCTTTACACCAGAAATGAGCGCATCGTTTAAAGGTGCCGATCGTTTCTCGCCAATCAGCTACAAAGAAGAGTGGGATGTGATTCGTGATATCGCTCATGCGACAGGTACGGCTTACACCAAAACTGGCTTGAAGAAATTGGCTGAAAAAGATGCGGCTAAACGCGCAAAGAAAAAAGCCGCTGAGTTAGCAAAGCAAGCAAACAACGGCTAATTCTTTTTTATTAGAAGACTAAGTTTTCGAAAGGCTTAGTTCTTTAAAAACACCTACTTCAACTAAATATCTATGCCCTCGCGGGTAGGGCATAGATCATTCTAAAATTCGCACAAGGAAATGCAGTATGGCCGTAGCAAGCTATGAAGGAATAAAGATAAACAACCTTTTCCACGAATATGTGGCAGGCAAGCCAATCCTTAAAGGCATTAATATTGATATTGATGAGCCAGGCATCATCGCGATCATTGGTCCATCTGGTACCGGTAAAAGTACGCTTCTGCGCTGCATCAACCGACTCAACGATCCAAGCCAAGGCGAAATCATTTTTGATGGCGCAGACCTAACTCAATTAAAAGGCCAAGCGCTACGTAAACAACGTCGACACATCGGCATGGTGTTTCAAGAATATAACCTCGTGGAACGTTTAACGGTTATCGAGAACGTGTTGAGTGGCCGTTTGGGTTACATGACCGCTTGGAATGCATGGCGTCGCAACTACTCTGCGCAAGACCTAGCAAAAGCGTTCGAGTTACTTGAATTTGTTGGCCTGCAAGACTTTGCTAACCAACGTGCCGACAGTTTATCGGGCGGCCAAAGACAGCGTGTCGGTATCGCTCGCGCAGTCATGCAAGACCCATATATCTTATTGGCGGATGAACCAACGTCATCACTCGACCCGAAAACCGCGGTTGAGATCATGGAGTTGATGGAAACATTCGCAGAACAGAAAAACATCCCAGTGTTGGTGAATATCCACGATGTGAACTTAGCCAAGCGTTATGCCAAGCGCATCATCGGCATGTGTAATGGCAAGGTGCATTACGATGGCAGCCCTGAAGGTATTTCAGAAGAAGACCTAAAAATCATTTATGGGGGTGAGTCATGGCTGGATTAAACCCAAGCTCGTCGCCAAGCGTTTCATCAAGCACATCGCCAGCGAAGCATGAAAATCCGTTCAAAACCTCATGGATTAACCGTGCAATTATCGCTGCAATCATTGGCTACCTGTTTTACAGTTTCTCGACGTTAGGGCTGACCTTTGATCGTTTGGTCATCGGTTTTGGTGAAAGTGAGCGGTTACTATCAAGAATGTTTCCGCCTGATTTTTCGCGTACTAACCTTTTATTGAGCGGTTTAGCGGAAAGCTTACAGATTGCGATTATCTCAAGCTTCTTCGGGATCATCATTTCACTGTTTCTTGGCTTACTGGCCGCACGAAACATGATGCCTTCAATCGTATCGACGCCAATACGTTGTTTCATCGCACTATGTCGCTCTTTTCACCCGGTGATTATCGCAATCCTATTTGTGAAAGCGGTGGGCTTCGGTGCCCTTGCTGGGATCCTGACTTTGGTATTCGCATCGATTGGTTTTATTGCCAAGCTTTTCGCTGAAGCCATTGAAGAGATCTCTTTTAAACCGGTTGAAGCGATTAAAGCAACCGGTGCCAGTTTTATCAGCGTCATTTTGTATGCGGTAATGCCTCAAGTATTTACTCGTTTTATTGGCTTTGCTAGCTACCAGTTGGATTCAAATCTACGTAACTCAACCATGGTTGGCATTGTGGGTGCAGGCGGCCTTGGCGGCACGTTATTTTCGGCATTCCAACGCTTTGATTACGACTTCGTCGCCGCTATTTTGATCACCATCATCGCATTGATTCTTGTGGGTGAATTTCTTTCCAATATTGTTAGGAGAATCTTCTAATGACAACTGCATCTATCGATAAAGAGTGGCAGCGCTTTACACCCAACGAACGCGTGGCTCGATTTGCCGTTTACCTTAGCTTAGTGTGTGCGATTGTTTGGTCTTGGCAGACGGTTGAAGTGATTCCTGAGTTTCTATACGACGCGCCAGCGCAGTTTGCCGACATGTTCGAGCGTATGGTGCCAATGGATTACGCGTTCTATCCTGAGTCGATTCACGCAGCGATGATTGAGACACTGCACATCGCGACGTTAGGTACCTTGTTTACCTTGGTATTTGCGATTCCATTGGCGTTATTGAACGCGCCAAATATCACACCTAATAAAGCGCTGAACTGGGTGGCTCAATTCTTTCTGGTGTCTTCACGTTCTGTGAACTCATTGGTTTGGGCTTTGTTGTTTATCGCACTATTTGGCCCCGGTGTTCTCGCAGGCATTATGGCAATTGCCATTCGTAGTATCGGCTTTGTAGGGAAGCTGTTAGCGGAAGCGATTGCCGAAGTGAACATGGGGCCTATCGAAGCTCTGCGCGCAACCGGCGCTTCTTGGATGAGCATCTTGCTTAAAGGGTATTGGCCACAAGTGATGCCCGCATTCTATTCCATCGTATTGTTCCGTTGGGACATCAATGTGCGTGAATCTGCGGTATTGGGGTTAGTGGGCGCTGGTGGTATTGGCGTAGTGCTCAACGATGCGCAGAACCTTTTCGAGTGGCAAAAAGTATCAATGGTGTTGGTGAGTATTTTTGCAGTGGTTATCGTTGCAGAAGCAGTGGTGATCCACATCCGTAACAAACTCATATAAACATATGGTGCAATGCAGCGTGTTTTGTGTGATGTGTCAAAGTTAAGAGCTTATCTAGCATTTTGAAGCTCAAACGACCCTAGGTACTTCGGTCTACCTAGCGGTCGTTTTTTTATGTCTATTGAGTGACCTAAGACCTTGTTAGAAGTAGAAGGGCGTGACTCGTTTTTAAGTGTCTAGCTTTTAACTGCCAGCAGCGCATCCACAAATTCTGCAAACCCATAGCCACCCGGCTGCGACATCACCTTACTTGGATGATGCTCTAACTTATCCCAATAATGCTTAATGTTTGCCACGCCAACGGTGAGTGGTAGTGATTCGAACATCTGTTGATCGTTCATTGAATCGCCGACATAGCAGGCTTGATTGTGGATTTTCTCAAGCGATAAGCCTTTATCAGCCAGGAAACGGTGCACGGCGTTTTTCTTTGAGTGCTCGCCATACCAAGCATTGATATGAATCGAACTTGCCGTCGCGTGTGCCCCTAAAGCGTGTATTCTTTCGAGTACGGCTTGAACAGTTTCAGGATCAACAGGCTTACGGTTTTGGCCGATATCAATCGCGACCTCACACAAGCGGTAAGATTGATCCAAAGTTAGCGATAGGTCGGGGTAACTTAACAAGATCGCTTCAACTTCTTGTTTTAGCTTTGCTTGGTTCTTACGCACTTGTTCTAGCGGTGTTTCAGATGAGAGTTGTAATGCACCATCTTGCTTCTCTAGTAAGAAGGCGCCGTTCTCTCCAAGCACGGCATCGACAGGCCAAAGCTGCGCAATATGGTCACACCAACCAGCACAGGCTCCCGTTACAGCGACCACTTTGATTCCATTGTCTCTCAGCTTTTGTAACGCAATCAGGGTTTCTGGAGGGAGTGAACCTTGCCAAGTGAGCGTGTCATCGACGTCGGTTAATACCCAGTTGATGTGTTGCCAGTCATTACCTAGTTGGTGTTCCATCCTCAAACTCACTTATTCGGGTTTATTGTGTTGCGTGGAGTGCTCAGTTCGTGGTTAAACGTCTTTCACTCAGTGTTACTAAGTGTCGTTAATTAACGCTTAACCGTGTTTAAAAAACACAATGTTTAGCAAAATCACCGGCTTCATTGGCAGTCCAGTCGCCTTTCGGTTTTTCTTTCATATCTGTACACCAAGCTTCACTGCCCACTTCTGTACAAGCCATGAGTTGAGTCGCTAGAAATAGAATTAGCGCGATTTTTTTCATAATAAACATTCCTTTATTCTCTAAATTTCTGCTTATAACTGTACCAAATACGACTAGCGATTGTTATAGCAGTCAGTGACATAAGTTTGTTAAAAACGATATAGAGTTGGGCTTGGTTCTAAGATGGGAAGTGAAGAGGTTAGGCCGTCGCGATAGGAAAAATCGAAGTGATAGATTGATAAAGAGATTGAAGGGGAATCGAAAAAGCCAGCAACATGTGCTGGCTTTGAAATTCTTGTGCGCTTCTGTTCGTTAGTGCGCTTTAACTACTTATGAGTTATACCAGTTTCATCTCTTGGATGATGTCCGAAGCGATTTCTGGCTTCGTGCTCGTTGGCTTCTCGTGTAGGTCTGCTTTCAATTGTCCCTTACGGTTACTTAGGCCTGCTTCAAGTTTCTTGAGTGCTGCAGCGATAGCTGGGTACATAACATCGTCTGTAGATTTTGCTGTTACTCGTACACCTTCGTAGTTGGTGAATACTTCTACCTGATGTTGACCGTGTTCTTTAGTAATGATGATGTCGCAACTGATCAGTGATGGGAAATGGTTCGATATCTTCTCGAATTTACTTTCGATGTCTTTGCGTGACTCGTCGTTAATTGATACGTGATGTGTTTGAACATTTATTTTCATAAATCATACCTTTCCAATGACTGTGTCATTTAAACGTAGCAAACATCGGTGAGTTTAACCAACTGCGAAATAGCACATGTGTGATTCACTTCAGTGTTATCAAATAATCTCCCATTACTCCCTTGAAAGTCCGATGAACTGGTCGCATATTATGTTTCGTGAATTTCAAACGTGTTTAAAAATCCCTCACTCGCGAAGCATTCCTCTAATCTACCTTGCCAGCCTAGGTTTTATCGCCTTAACCAAACGTCAGCTCAAATACTTATTCTAGTTTAAGTTTTGTAAATCATTGCTAGTTTGATGCCGATAATGCTTTCTTTTTAAATCACTGCAGTTGATATAAAAAGTGTGGTTTATATAAAAAAGCAAAGCTCCGTGAATGCGACTATTGAATAAGGCAACTCTTGGCTGCCCTTATAGCGCCATCTGGTTTTAGCGATAGCTATTCTTCAAATTGGTAAGAAGAGGGCACCACAATGACGCCTTGTTTCGATATGTGAAAGCGTTTAGCGTCGGCAAGGTTATCAATACCGATTTGGGTGCCATCTGGCACTTTGACGTTCTTATCTATGATGCAGTTTTGTATGTGGCAATTTTTCCCAATCTCAACATCTTCAAACAGAATACTATCAATCACAATCGCGGCATTACTGACTTTCACTTTCGGGAAGAAGATAGAGTTTTGCGCAGAGCCACCTTCGATCACTACGCCATTCGCTATCATCGAGTTGATGAATATTCCTTGGTTTCCTTCTACAGAAGCAATGGTGCGTGCAGGTGGCAGTTGCGGCTCGTAGGTGCGAATCGCCCAATCTGGTTGGTATAAATCTATAGGTGAGGCTGGCTTTAACAGATCCATATTGGACTGGTAGTAAGAGTCGATAGTACCGACATCTCTCCAGTACGCATCTTGGGTCACTCGGCCTTCTTCGTCGCCAAACTTATACGCGTAAACACTGTTGTTGCCGACCAATTTAGGAATAATGTCTTTACCGAAATCATGGCTTGAATTCGGATCTTCGGCATCCGCCAGTAGCGCTTGTGTTAACACCTCTTTATCAAAGACGTAAATACCCATTGAAGCCATGCTTCGAGTCGGCCTACCGGGGACACATGCAGGGTAACGTGGCTTTTCGGTAAAGTTATTGATCTCTAGAGATTCATCTATCTCCATCACACCAAATTCTTTGGCTTCATCAATCGAAACCTCCATGCACGCTACGGTTAGATCGGCCTCGTTCTTTTTATGTTGCTTGAGCATTGGCGCGTAATCCATGCGATAGATATGGTCGCCTGATAACACCACTACATGCTTAGCTTCGCTACGAGAAAGCAGATACAAGTTTTGATAAATCGCATCGGCAGTACCGCTATACCAACTATCACCTGTACGCATTTGTGGGGGGACATTGGTGATGTATTCGCCGAGCTCGGGGTTGAGCACCGACCAACCATCTCTTAAATGTTTTTGTAAAGAGTGAGACTTGTACTGAGTCAGCACCAAAATTTGGCGCAGCCCAGAGTGTAAGCAGTTCGCGAGCGTGAAATCGATGATTCGATATTTACCGCCAAAAGGTACCGCAGGTTTTGCACGGTTATCGGTAAGGGGAGAAAGCCGAGAGCCTACACCGCCGGCCAGAACGATTGTAAGAGTGTCTTGCATGGTCAGAACCTCAATGTATTTATGATTATGAACATAGACTTGCAAGCGTTGAGCCAAATGTAACTCATTGAATATTAAACGAGATGAGAATGAATTCTGCGAGATTGCACCAAGTTGATGCGTACGAGGTGTTGGCTTGCTCTATTTTGATCCAAATAGACCCGGGCAAGGTGAAGGGGTTAAATTAACAAAATGACGCACGGGAAAGTTGCATTACAAAACTGTCAATAAAATGAAGCGATAAAGTGATCAAGTCGATGCAAATTTACATAAGTTCTCACAAGTTTTCACAAATTGATTTCCATCAATAAAGTAGGGTTATTATATGCTACCTTGCACGCAAAATAAGAAATGATTACTCATTCACCAATAACGATTAAGCCCTCAAAAGGAAATTATAATGAAAAAAACAGTATGTGGTATTGCGGTTGTTGCGGCTCTTATGTCAACTAGTGCTTTTGCTCATAAAGAAGGTGATTTCATCATCCGTGCTGGTGCCGCAATAGTGTCTCCTAACGATAGCAGTGGAGATGTTTTGGAGACATCGGGTTCAAAATTTGGTGTGGATTCAAACACCCAACTTGGATTGACATTTGGCTACATGTTTACAGACAACATCAGTCTCGAGATTCTTGCAGCGACGCCGTTCTCCCATACAATTTCTACAAACCATGGTGGTTTAGGTGATATCGCCGAGACAAAACATTTACCACCAACGTTGATGGTTCAGTACTACTTCGGCGAAGCAAACAGCAAGTTCCGTCCTTACGTAGGTGCTGGTATTAACTACACCGTATTCTTTGACGAAGAGCTTAATGGTGCAGCTAAAGATGCTGGTTTAAGTGACTTGTCTCTTGATGATTCGTGGGGACTGGCTGCGAATGTTGGCATGGATTACATGATCAACGACGACTGGTTTTTAAACGCATCCGTCTGGTACGCAGACATCGATACTACAGCCAAGTACAAGGCTGGTGGGAAACAGTACTCAACAGACGTTGATATTGATCCATGGGTATTCATGATCGGTGGTGGTTACAACTTCTAATCAACATCTTTAGTTTGTTAAAAGCGCTCAAGCTCCAGCCAGCTTGGGCGCTTTTTTATTGATAAGTGATCAATTTAACACTTGCTTCACAATTGCATAGTATTTAATTGCACAATATTCGATCGCATGTAATGTTTGAACGGCTCAAAAAACGAACAGAAAATAAAGCCTGTAGTTAGGTGTATATCTAATTACGGTTAATAATCAAGGAGATGATTGTGCTTAAACGTAACTTATTAGTAGCTTTACTCGCGATTCTGCCTACGATGGCAAGTGCAGAAAACTATTCAATCGGTACAGGCGGTCAAAGTGGTATCTATTACCCATTTGGTGGCGCATTAGCTAAAGTCTGGTCTGAAAACGTACCGGATGTGAATGCAAAAGCAGAAGTGACAGCAGCGTCAGTCGAGAACACCATCAAGGTTGTACGTGGCGATATGATCGCCGGGATTGCAATGGGTAACGTGGTTCTGGATGCCTACAATGGCGAAGGTAAATTTCCTAAGAAAATGCCAGTGAAAACGCTGTTTGCTCTATATCCAAATCTAGTTCATACCATCACTCTTAAAAACTCTGGTATTGATTCATTATCGCAACTCAAAGGTAAACGTGTTTCCCTTGGGGCCCCTGCTAGTGGTACGGCAGTAACATCTGCAGCACTACTTGAGTCGATGGGTATTGATGTGAAAAAAGATATTGATGCGGTTTACCTTAATTACTCAGAAACCACTAATGCTTTGGCGAATGGTCAAATCGATGTGGGTTTCATTGTTGGTGGTCAAGGTGTTGGCGCGGTAACACAGATTGCGTTAACTCACGACGTTAAGGTGATTTCTATCTCTGAAGAAGAGAGTGCTAACTTCATGAGACAATATCCAGCCTACAGTGCTTACGACATTCCAGCAGGTGTTTACAATAAGGTTGATCCAGTATCGACACTTAGTGTGTGGAACGTATTGGTGGTTAATGCCAACATGAGTGATGACATGGCTTACAATCTGACTAAAGCCGCTTTTGAGAACATCGGTGATATTCGTAAAGTCGTGAAAATGGCTGAAATGACCACACCAGAGAATGCTTCTCGACTGCAAGGCGTACCGATTCATGCTGGTGCTCAGAAGTACCTAGATTCGGTAAGCAAGTAACATCTCTACCTCAGGGCAAGTGAAATCTCACTTGCCCTTTTTATCAATTCGTTCTTATCCAGCAGGCATTAATATGGATATTACCCCTGATAATCAAAATGCGTCACCCCAACTATTACCCTATGAAAAACTCGTGAAAACAATGGGTTATTTGACTTTAGTTGTTGCAGTAGCACTGTCGGCTTTTCAGATATGGCAAGGCGTGAGTTCAACGATCTCGGCAACCTATTTTAGACCCATCCACTTGTGTTGGGTATTGGTATTGATCTTCCTTCACTTTCCATTGCTCTCTAACCGAAAGAACAAGCTCTTTATTGTGGGCAAGCTGATCGATGTGATCTTGTGTGCCGTGGTGGTGTTTGCTGGCTACCGTTTATGGATATTCGATTATAACGACATCAATCATCTGTTTTATGGCCTTCAATTTGCTGACATGTTTGCTGGTAGTGCTTTGTTGGTACTGCTGCTAGAAGGATGCCGACGTACTGTTGGTTGGGTGATGGTGTTAATCGCAGTGTTGTTCCTTGCGTATAGCGCGTTCGGTGACATGCTGCCAAGTGGTTTTTCTATTAAGGCTTACACGCTACAAGAGCTGATTCAGTTCCAGATTTACTCCGCTAATGGTGTATTTGGTTCTGCGTTAGGGATCGCCGCGACAACGGTATTCATCTTTGTGTTGTTTGGTGCATTTCTAGAGGTGACCGGAGCCGGTAAATTCTTTATTGATCTCGCATTCTCAATCGCCGGTAAATACCGTGGCGGCCCTGCGAAAGCCGCGGTATTGGCATCGGCAGGTTTGGGTTCTATTTCTGGTTCTGCGATAGCGAATACGGTGACCACAGGCTCAATTACGATCCCTATGATGAAGAAGCTCGGTTATAAACCAGAGCAAGCCGCAGGTATTGAAGCTGCCGCCTCTACGGGTGGGCAAATTATGCCACCAATTATGGGGGCTGGTGCGTTCGTGATGGCGCAGTTTACTGGTGTGCCTTACAGCGAAATCATGATCGCATCGATTGCTCCTGCTATTTTATACTTTTTCTGTACTTTGCTTTACGTTCATCTAATGGCGTGCAAGTTGAACCTCAAAGCTGTAAGCAGAACAGAAGCCGTGGTTTCGGTGATGAAAGATGGCGCTCACCACCTGATTCCGTTGATCTTGATAACGGCACTCTTAATGATGGCTTACTCACCGTTGCTAGTTGGTGTTGCGGGTTGCAGTGCAATTCTACTAACCGCGGCGCTGCGTAAACACAGTCGAATCGGATTGAAGAAATTCATTGAAGGGATGAAAAATGGTGCACTGATGGCGTTGCCGATTTCTGCAGCGTGTGGTGCGGCGGGCATTATTGTTGGTGTGGTAGGGCAAACAGGAATCGGTTTGCAGTTTACTCAGTTTGTGATGGACTTCTCTGGTGGCTACATGCTTATTGCATTGGGCTTAATCAGTTTAGTGGCTTTAATTTTGGGTATGGGCTTACCTGTAACAGCGGCGTATATTGTGTTGGCGGTTATGGCTGTACCAATGCTAAGCGATTTTGGCTTACCATTGTTAACTGCTCACCTTATCGTATTTTGGCTGTCTCAAACCTCGAACGTAACGCCACCTATAGCCTTGGCTGCTTTTGCTGGGGCTGGTGTAGCGAATGCTAACCCAATGAAATCTTCGGTAGAAGCGTTCAAGTTGGCGGGTGGTCTGTTCATCATCCCAATTATGATGGCATACACAAGCCTTGTGAATCCTGACGACGGAATGCCAGCGTTGCTTTTGTCAATCGTCCAGACGCTGACTATTATTGTCGCGATAGCGATCGCAATTGAAGGGTATTTGATTCGTTCACTGAGCATGGTTGAGCGCTTAGCAGCATTACTTGCCATTCCACTATTGCTACTCAATCCATTCGGGCTAGGACCTTTGGGGATTGTAATTATTGTCGCACTGATTGTGATTCAATGGCGTGGTCGAGAGATCGCAAAACAAACCTAGTGTTTATCGAGTTCGGACAAAAGAAAAAAGGGACCTTTACTATGTATAGTAAAAGTCCCTTTCTCTATACATCAATTAAACAAAGACGTTACGTAAGTTAATCACTGAAACTTACGGTTGTTGCTTAGTTGGTGCTAGAGCAATCTCACGGATACATACATTCTGTGGTTGTTGGTAAGCGTACGATACCGCGCGAGCAATATCGTCAGCAGCCAATACGCCGCCCATGTCTTCTTTCCAAGAATCGTAACCGTCTTTGATCTCTTGAGATGTTGTGTGAGACAGAAGCTCAGTTTCTACAGCACCCGGTGCGATAGTGGTAACACGAACATTTGAAGCCGCAACTTCTTCACGAACGTTCTCAGAAATCGCGTGAACAGCGAACTTAGTACCACAGTAAGCTGCGTGGCTTGGGAATGTTTTCTTACCCGCGATTGAGCTGATGTTGATGATAGTACCTGTATTGCGTTCCATCATAGGAGCAAGTACAGATTGCATGCCGTTTAGAAGGCCAATCACGTTCACGTCGAACATTGTCTTCCACTCTTGAGCGTCTTGAGTATCGATTTGACCAAGAAGCATTGCACCAGCGTTGTTGACAAGCGCGTCTACAGGGCCAAATTTCGCTTCACCTTGTGCGATTGCTGCATCAAAAGACGCTTTGTCTGTTACGTCTACTTTTACTGACAGTGAGTTTGGTAGGTTCAGCGCTTCAAGGCGGTCAACACGACGAGCTAAAAGTAGCAGAGGGTGACCTTCATCGCTTAGACGACGAGCGATTGCTTCACCAATACCAGAGCTTGCACCTGTAATTACGATTAGTTTTTTCATTTTATTTCCTCTGTACTTTAATTGCGTCGGTTGGCTACGACGTGTTGTTTAAGTGCATTCGAATCAAGTGCTTGTTGCCTTGCTTCGTTGCGATGGAAGTATATTAAGGAAAATAGCATTGTTGATATATAGCGCTTTACTTGAAACACTGTTGCTGTGGTGCAACAATAAAGGCGTCTATCTCATAACTTCATTAGTAAGCTGGTGACTATGCTCAATCAAATTAACCTGTCTGATATTCGCTCCTTCGTGCTTATCGCTCGTTTAGGTAATTTCACCAAAGCGGCAGAGGAGTTGGATGTGTCTCGTTCCCACGTATCACGCCAAGTGAGTAGCCTAGAAAAGCAGATGGGTGTAACACTGTTTATCCGCACCACTCGAACCTTGAGGCTGACGCACGCAGGGCAAGATCTGTACGCGAGATGTGAGCAAGCCCTCGATAACATAGACCAAGCTCTGATTGCTGCTGTGGACGATGTCGAAGAAGTACGTGGCGACATAAAAGTAAACTGTGTCGGTGGTTATCTTGGTGAAGTGATCATCGCGGATTTGGTGAATGAGTTTATGCAGCTCTACCCAGACATCAGCATCAGCCTTGATTTCAGCAGTAACCGAGTCGATTTGATTGAAGACGCCTTTGATATCGCTTTTCGTATGGGGAGCCTAGAAGACGCGGGCTTTATCGCAAGAAAGCTTTTGGACATAGAGATGGGAACGCTCGCAAGCCCTGAGTATTTCGCTCGCAAAGGGAAGCCAAATCACCCTAAAGATCTGATCCATCATGATTGCTTAACTGGCTCAGTGCGCAAGTGGAGTTTTCAAGCTTTGGATGACACCAAGAAAATGGTCGATGTGCATGTGACGGGCAGGCTGCAATGTAAGAATGGACGAGTGTTGGTACAGGGCGCCAAGTCGGGCAATGGGATTATTCGTGTTCCAACCATCTATTGCTTGCAAGAACTCAACGACGGGCAACTGCTGCAAGTGTTTGATGAGTGGATAGTACCTAAAGTGGACTTTTCAGCGATCTACCATCGAGACCGCTATCAACCAAGTCGAATTCGAACCTTCATTGATTTTGTGAAAGGCCGTTTTGATCAAATGCCAGTCAGCTAAATAGTGCGTGCTGACCATTATTTGGAATAGAGCAGATTCGCGTGGGCTTACATCTCGTCGATTTCGTTTTGTAGGTTTTCCAGCTGGTCTAGAATCAACAAGAACTTCTCACCGAACGGTGTCACTTGGTACTCAACTCTTGGTGGCAGTTCGTTGAACATTTGCTTATCTAAAATCCCGAATTCTACATTTCGCTTCAAACATTCATTCAATACCTTGGTCGATAATCCTTCTACTGACCGCACCATTTCACCGGGGCGATTAATACCATTTGCCAGTAATTGGTAAACCGTTAGCGACCATTTACAGCCGTAGATGGTTTCGACCATGCGAGCTGAGCGCTCTGGTGTTGATTTTCTTGAAAAAAAGTTTTCCTGATTTTTCATAAAGATGTACCAATAAGTACCTACCTAACCGATTTGTACTTACTATTCATGGTGTTAGTTCAAAGCCTAAGATTACCACGTTCACATGACTTAGGAGATAACAAAATGAACTTCACTAAAAATGGTATTGCAGTCGTAATCGGTGGCACAAGTGGTATGGGCTTTGAAACAGCGAAGCAGTTAGTCGCTCAGAGCATCCATGTGTTGGTTGTCGGCAATAACCCAACTAAGTTAGATAAAGCGGTGTCAGAATTGCAATCGTTAGGTCACGCTTCAGGTTGGCAAGCTAACCTTTATGATGATGCGAGTGTAGCTAATCTCATTGCGCATCTAGAGTCGCTTGAAGAGGGTATTGGTTACCTTGTTAATGCGGCGGGCTACTTCAACCCTAAAGCGTTTATCGAGCATCAAGAATCTGATTACGAGCAATACATGCAGCTCAATAAAGCAACCTTCTTCATCACTCAAGCGATAAGTAAATTGATGATCAAGAACGGCGGTGGCAGTGTGGTTAACGTTGGCTCTATGTGGGGTAAGCAGGCAATCAAAGCGACGCCATCTTCTGCCTATTCAATGGCTAAAGCTGGCTTGCACGCATTAACACAGCACATGGCAATGGAACTGGCTGAACATAACATTCGTGTAAATGCGGTGTCTCCGGCTGTGGTTAAAACGCCGATTTACGAATCTTTCATTAAACCGGAAGAAGTGGATCAAGCGCTAGAGGGTTTCAATGTGTTCCACCCGATTGGTCGAGTCGGTTTGCCGAAAGATATCGCCAATAGCATCTCTTTCTTACTGTCAGACAGTGCTGATTGGGTAACGGGTGCAATCTGGGATGTTGATGGCGGTGTGATTGCTGGCCGCAATTAATTAGGATTCTTTTAGGTGGCTGTCGCGCAGGAAATAGCGGCGAGATGGCCTCCTTGATGAGTATTCGCGTAGAATAAAAGCTAGAAAGATAACAAGAATAATTAAAACGATAACAAGAGTAAGGTCGCCATTATGTTCAACATGGACTTTTCAAAGAGACTGGTTATAGAAACCGAGACATTAGATTGGATCGCGAGCCCTGCCAAAGGGGTATGGCGTAAGCCGCTTGAAAGAGAAGAGAAAGAATCAGGTCACACGACCAGTGTTGTGAAGTACGATCCTGAATCTTCGTTTTCTGAGCACCCGCATCCGCAAGGCGAAGAGATATTCGTATTAGAGGGTGTGTTCTCAGATGAAACTGGAGACTTCCCAGCGGGCACTTATATCCGTAATCCCCCGGGCAGTGCGCATTCTCCATCAAGCAAAGATGGCTGCACGATCTTGGTGAAGCTTAATCAGTTTGATGCGAGAGACTTAACTCAAGTTCGTATCAATACCCTAGAAACGGAATGGCTTCCGGGCATCGGTGGCTTACAAGTGATGCCGCTACATGTTTTTGAGCACGAAAATGTGGCCTTGGTGAAATGGCCCGTTGGTGAGCGCTTTCAGCCACACCGTCATTTTGGTGGTGAAGAGATCTTTGTGTTGTCAGGCACTTTTAAAGATGAACATGGCGTGTATCTAAAACACACTTGGATGCGTAGCCCTCATATGAGCGAGCATTTCCCTTATGTGGAAGAAGAGACGGTTATCCTAGTGAAAACGGGTCACTTGCCATTGGATTAAAGGAATGCTCAATATAAAGATGAGAAAGCCGCATTGTTGTGAACAAGCGGCTTTTTTAGTTTTTATATATGAATTGACTAGTAAGCGACACCAATACGTTGACGTGGGAACTTGCCAGCTTCGAGCTCATCAATCATCGCAATCGCGTAGTCGCTGACTGAAATTTTGCTGTTGCCATCTTCGTCGGTGAGCAGCTGATCACCACCTGTGCGGTAGGTTGATAGCTTATCGCCCGGGAAAATTTCTGCTGCAGGGCTAACAAACGTCCAGTTAACCTCGCTGTTCGATTGCTTGAACACTTCAAGAGCTTCACCCTGTGCTAGTGCTTCGTTTTTGTAATCTGCTGGGAAGTCAGGAACGGTCACTAACGGTACGTTTGGCGCCACTTCTAATGAACCTGCACCGCCAACCCAAAGCAGGCGCTCGATACCAATGCTTGGCAGTGTCTCAAGCAGCTTAGTCGCTGTGCTTTTTACGATGTCGTGATTACCCAAAGCACGTCCGCCAATCGAAGTGATTACTGCATCAACGCCGGATAGTGCGATTGCAAGGCTTGCTGCTTCATCTTGTAAATCAAATGAACGAACTTCAACATCGCTGATTTCTACACGGCTTGCATCTCTTACGACAGCAACCACGTCGTGACCACGAGATTGAGCTTCTTGAGCGATGTGACTACCAATCCAACCTGATGTGCCTAATACTGCAATTTTCATAATGTCTCTCCAATTATCTAATTTATTGAGTCTGTTTCTCGACAGCCATTGCAGTCTAATAGCTCACTAGATTGCGATAAATATCGTGAAATGATGTAGATTGTATCTATACAGTTATCTAATAGGCTTGGTTAAGTCGGTAAGGGAGAGTGTGATGGACAGGTTGACGGCGATGCGTAGCTTTGTTGAAGTCGCAAATTGCGCCAGTTTTACTCAAGCAGCAGAGCATTTGGACATGAGCCGTTTACAGGTTTCACGGCATGTTCAAGAGATCGAAGGGTGGTTAAAACAAAGGCTTCTGCACAGAACGACTCGTAAGGTCAGTTTGACGACAGCAGGGGAGATTGCGCTACAACGTTGCGAAAAAATACTCCATGAAACGGCGGAGCTAGAAGTCACTGCACTTAATCAAACCGATGCTCTTTCCGGAACCATTCGAATAGCAGCCCCAATTGGCTTGACTCAACATATGCTGTTGAGTGTGGTTGAACAGTTCACAGAGCTTCATCCCAGTATCACGGTAGAGCTATTTGCTTCTGACCATTTTGCTCAGCTGGTGGATGATAGAATCGATATTGCGCTGCGCTATACCGATCAACCTGACGATAGTTTGATTGCTCGAAAGCTAATGGAAATTGATTCGGTGGTGTGTGCCTCACAAGACTACCTAGACAAACACGGTGAACCTGAAACGGTTGAAGCGCTTAGACAACACAATTGTTTTCGTCATTTGAGTGTCTCTAAGTGGGATTTTGTTAAGGATAACCAACATTATTCGGTTGAGGTGTCGGGGACTATTAAGGCCAATGATGTTGGGGTGTTAGCTCGCGCCGCACAGCATGGCAAAGGGGTTGTTCGATTACCTTGTGATTTAGCGAATCCGTTGATTGCAGAAGGGAAGTTGAAACGAATTTTGGATGATTTTGTTTCACCGAGTAGCGTGCTTTGGGCGGTGTACTTGTCTCGCAGTTATCAGCTGCCTGTTGTTCGTCAGTTCATTGATTTTGCAGCAGAAGCTTGGTCTAGCGATATCAAATCTGGAGACGTTTAAGCTTACATCGCTCATAACTTGTCTCGTCCTAAAATAGAACCAAATAAATATATAAGCTCATAAATACAAAAATCCGATATCAAAGGTGATATCGGATTTGAACTCAATAATTCAGAGTTCCAGCACGCTCTCCTCTCACGAAGTCTTTACATGTAATGATGTACGGATAATCGGGTGTTTATCGCCTTATCGTTGATGCTAGGTAAAGGCTGATACAAGCTTTTGGTAATGTCTGATAATACTTGGTCGTAGACTTGCGATACCACAGTAGAGATATCACTGGTTAACTCGTACATGCTATCTGCTGGTTGGGTCGCTTCAGTGCTTGATGCGATCTCGGTAAGTGCATGCATCGCACGTGTACAAATGGGTGACCCACTGCTGATAGGGCAGATAATCGATAATTGGTTGAGTTTGCGGTGTGTCTGAGATGCGTAGAATTTGAATCTCGCATACTCCTCAGGCTTCTCCATATCCGCCTTTTCTATCCCAGGGATGGCCATTCTCAACTTGGTAAGGATCTCCATGCAATCCAAGATCTGTTGCCAGTTCATGTGGTACTCACGGCTCATGTCTTCTCGTTCAGACTGAATCAACCAAATGATCATCACTTCATCCATCAAGAACATGCTGTGACGAATCGTTTTTCCATGAATCGATTGATTACGTACTAAGCTACGGTTTTGCCAGTCATTGTGCATAGCGATGAGTTTGAGATGATAAATGCGATACATCGGACGGCTGTCAAACGACACATGAGATTGAAGCAATTCAGACACCTCAAGTATGTTGTCGTAAATCTTATTCACTTTTCGAATTGAGTCGCTCGTCAATTGATACGCCAGAGCATAATGCGTTGCCGCGCGATGTTTGCGTGATAGCAACAATAACTGTCTGAGTAGAACTAAGGTTTCAAACCGGTGTGATAGCGCTGTTTGTCTCTTCTTTGAGAAATGAAACAGCGCTGCAAGTACTAATAGGGATAAACCCACTGAAATAACGACCAACATATTCAACTCCTAATATCTGAATACCTACTTAGTGGTAGTTCACGATTTGTGCCAAAATTGATAAACATTATATTTCAACGACTTATGTTTTAAGCCCGCTTGTGGATGACCAATACTGGTGCATCACCTCACCATTCGAGTGAGTGCGATAGAAGAGGTTAGAGGTTTTTATAGTTTCTAGACTTTGCTATGGCTGAAGCACAAATAGCTACAATCTGGCTAACCTCTTATGCAAGGTTAGTCAGATTGGGTTACACAGAGATGTACATTCAGTGAGTAGATAGTGAAGGTATGACTAAAGATTTACGGCGAATGTACCACTGAGAAGACAGATAACCGCGAAGCTCGTTTAGGTCGATAGCCCAATAAGTCGATCGATCCAGAAATCAATAGCTAGATAAATCAATAGCGCGATAAGTCGATCACTTTATTGCATAGCTTACTCAGAGCCAGTTGATCATGGCTGATCAAAATTAGGCCGCAATTAGCTTCTTTCGATACTTCAACAATTAACCTTAGCGTTTGTGCTGCAGTGATAGGGTCTAATCGTGATGAGGGTTCATCTGCAATTAACAGTTTTGGGCTCATCATTAGCGCTCGTAAAATGGCGAACCTCTGTAATTCTCCTCCGGATACTTGGCTTGAAGGACGCTCAAGCAATGCAGAATCAAGGCTCAATCTATCTAGAAGTACGGGTATCTTGGAGCGATTTAGCTTGTGAAGCGCACATAAGTCATTAAGTAACGTTTTTAGTGTTGTGTGAGGAGAATGCGCACTGGGTGGATCTTGGTAAAGCTTAAGGCGTTGTCCTTTTTCGATTTTTTGAAGCCAGTCGATATTGCCGGAAAAGTCGTGATGCAACCCTAGTAAAGTATCGGCGAGAGAAGATTTCCCGCATCCGCTGTCACCATAAACTCCCAGTATTTCACCTTGTGATAATGAGAACGTGAGATCTGAAAAGAGTGTTCTTTGATCGCGGTAAATAGCTAAACTTTCAACTTCAAGCAATGGCTTCTGCCCGCTTTGTATACCAACCTCTGAGGGACTAGCGTGACTATTTGATTTATTTGAAGGTTGCGAGGAAGTTGGCTGATCAAGAGACCAATACTCAGGTTGCGCTTGTATTAGCGCTTTTGTGTAGGCCGCTTGTGGCTGATCTAAAATGGCTTTAGCGTCTCCCCTTTCAACAATTGCCCCTTCTTTCATTACAATGATGTCACCACCTAACATTTTAGCCAGCTTAATGTCGTGAGTGATGGTGAGCAGGCCACCGGGTTTGCCATTTTCAAGTTGTTGGCAGTGAGAAAGGAGAAGTTGCCCAACGTGATCACGTCGGCTTTCGTCTAAGCCTTTTGTGGGTTCATCGGCAATTAACAGTTTGCCTCCAGCTTGTGTCGCACATAAGTACGCAGCACGTTGCGCCATTCCGCCCGAGAGTTCAAATGGGTGTTTATCTCCATCTTTGCCCAGATCCATTTGTTGAAGTGCATGATGGGTGAGTGTGTCACTCTGGGAACGACCTTCGTTTAAAACCAGCTTATGAACTTCGCTTATCTGCGATCCTATAGTCCGAAGCGGATTGAGTGCTAACCAAGGTTCTTGAGGTAGCAAAGCTATTTCTTTGCCCCAAAACCGTTCTCGATTTAAAGGGTTAAGCTCATCAAACAAAGTAATGTCGCCCTCTGGTTTTAAGGCATCAGGTAATGTGCCGGCGATAGCTGCCGCGATTAGGCTTTTCCCCGCGCCTGTTTCTCCCAAAATGGTGAGCGGACGCTGAGGATATAAATCTAAACTTAAGCTCTGGACTAAGGTTTGAGTATCAGTATGAATCGACAGGTTTTCAATTTTTAACATTGCGTTCATGCTGTTACTCCCTTATCCGCTTGTTTACCTAGTTGCAGTTTTTCTTGTTTAGATCTTGGTTCATTATGCGCATGGTTTTTTGAGGATTGCGTGTGACGTTTTCCTTGAGCTAATAAATGAAAGCTTAATACCAGAAGAAAAACGGTCAGTACCGGTTGAATCAAAACCCAAGGGGCTTGGTGGTAGTAACGGAATAGTTCAACCATCATTAAGCCGAGCTCAGCTTCTGGCGGCTTGAGCCCAACATGCAGAAAGCCTAAAGACGCGAGTGCCAGTATTGAATTACCCGTACCAAAACAGAACAGGGTGAATAAATCATTTCGGCAATCAGGCCATAAGTGACGCTTGAATATATACCAGTGGTTGAACCCATAAAGCCGAGACGCTTCTACTGCAGGTGACTGAATGAGTGACAACGTTCGGTTGCGTGACACGCGGAAAAAATCCACCCACAGCATGAGCGATATGGCGATATATAGAATAAGGAATGATCCAGGAACCATTGCCGCAAAAAGTAAAACAAGAATTAAGCCGGGCATGGCGAGTATCATGTTCACGTTGAATGAAAAGATTTTATCCCACCATCCTTGTTTCCAGCCGGCTATTACTCCCATTGACGTCCCTAACAACGCAGCCGTGGTAATACTGATTAATGCCATGGAAAGTGAGGTGCTAATGGCGTGGCTTAATCTCGCTAGATTACTGCGTCCAAAATGGTCTCTGCCTAAAGGTTCTTCGACAGAAGGCGTTGTGAATGCAAGGTCTAAATTTTGCTTGGCAATATCACCTTGATAGACAGTCCGTTCTAGCATGACTACGCATAATAAGGCGGCTAAGATAATCAGACCTAACCATTGCGGCTTTGTTAAATTCATACGATCTTAACCTTCTTTTTTTCGGATTCTTCTTGTGGTCTATTAGGCGCGAATTTTGAAAATAAACCTGAAGTTTTATTCGCGCGTTGCCTTGGATCCAATTGGTAGTTAACAAGATCGACTAAGGTATTGATGACCACAAATAGAAGCCCCATTAGCAAAGCAGAACCTTGAATCATTGGTATATCTCTACGGAAAATCGCATGCGCTAACGCGTGACCAATACCCGGCCAAGAGAATAATGACTCGATCATAATGATCCCTTCAATTAACCCGGTTGCTTGAACACCAACAAAAGTAATAACAGGTAAAGCGATGTGTTTATGAGCGTGATGCTGAAAAGCTTGCGCCTCACTGAGTCCTTTTAAACGAGCGAATAAAAAGTGCGGTGCTGTGATGGCATCATGAGTGGCATTTCTTATAAGGCGACTAGACATTGCAGCCAGCGATAGTGCTAAGGCGAGGGCGGGCAGAACGATAAACTCGACTCGACCAAAGCCTGCCACAGGAAGCCAATTCAGCTGTAACGCAAAGATAATCACCAAGGCCAAACCAATAAGAAAGACTGGCTGAGCTCTTAGGATGATAGAACCTAATAGTGAGAAGTTGTCTGCAAAAGAGTCGGTCCGTTTTCCACAATAAATACCGATTGGGATGGCAATGAAAAGAGAAATGACAGTCGCGACGACGGCCAATAAAAGCGAGTGACCGAGCTGGTGGCTGATTTCATTAATCACAGGTGCACCGCTGATCAATGATGTTCCCAAATCAAAATGAAGAAGATCCCATAGCCATTCGAGGTATAGCTGCAAGCCCGAACGATCAAGCCCTAGCTCTTGGTAAACCGCTTGTGCCGCATCTGCATCCACATAATCGTACCCATAACGACCCGCTGCAATTCGAAAAGCAAAGTCGCCGGGTAACAAGCGCATTAAAATGAAAGTGAGTGTTCCGATACTCCAAGCCACAAAGCCGGCTTGGAGTACTCTTCGGATTAAGATATTAATCATTAATCGTCATCTCTGAGATACGATAGTTGATTTCAAATGGGTCAAATGAGAAGTGGTTAACACGTTCATTCACCGCGACTAATTGAGTGTAGAAAGTCACAGGAATCAGCGGCATTTCTTCCGCTAATATGGATGAAGCTTCTTGAGTCATTAGATTATATTGTTCTTGGTTTGGTTCAACCGATAGACGTTGAAGTAAGCTGCTGAACTCATCAGAAGACCAGTTCATTGGTCCCCAGTCACTGCCTTTATGGCTAGCAAAATCTCGCATCAGTAAGGCTAGGGGATCCGCCGTAGTGCCAAAATTACGCGCCACGAGCGCCATTTCTAATGTGCCGTCTTTGTGCTTTGATGGAATTGCACTTGAGTTATCGATAGAAACATTCACTTGAATGCCGACTTCTTTAAGCTGAGCTTGAATCGCGGTAGCTACGATAGGCAGCTCTGGTCTGTCTGAGTAGGTAGTTAAAGTAATATCGAATGCTTTGCCTTCTCGCGAAAGGAGACCTTCCTCATTTTCCTGCCAACCTTGCCCTGCAAGTAATGTTTTCGCTTGGTCGATATTGCGCTGAGTTTGCTCAAGGTTATTGATGTGCCATGCGCCAAGAGAAGGGGCAAACAGTTGATAGGCTTCAGAGCCTGGAACGCGGACAATTTGTTTTGAAATACCCGTTCGGTCCAAAGCTAGACTGATAGCTTGACGCACATCTGAATGATTCAAAAGTGGGTGTTCATTATTCAACTTAATTAGGATCGTTCTTGGGATGGACTCCATCACCAATTCAACATTCTTTGCTGACTCAAGCAGGTCGATACTGGCTGGGTCGAGTGTGTAAACCAGATCGGCTTGACCGGTTTGTGCTAACAAAGCACGGCTTTCAGAGCGATGACCTGCAAGGTAGTGAACATGTTCAATCGAGGCTTTTGTGCCCCAGTAGTCAGCATTTTTGACAACATGCGCTTTATGAGGAGCTTGTAACTCTTGGATTTTATAAGGACCTGTACCACTCAGTTGTGCAACATTTCCTTGTTGATCAAACGAACTTGGTGCTGCAATCGCTGCTGTGTAATGAGCTAACACTGCCAGCAATGGTCGATAAGGTTGAGATAGTTCTATCACTAGAAGGTTGTCTGAAGCTGATACCTCTTTGATAGGTACACGCTTTAATACGCCAGGTTTTTTTAAAGCGTGAGAAAGAGAAGTTTGAACAGCTTGCGCGGTAAGCGGGGAGCCATCGTGGAACACAACGTCTGGGCGCAATGTGAATTCCCAGCGTAAATTGTTTGCGTTAGTTGTCCATTCTTTCGCTAATAAAGGGGTGACGTTGCCTGACTTATCGATAGCAGTAAGCGCTTCAACGACTTGTAACCGTGTAAATAAATAGCCGTTTTTAGATAAATCTTGGTCGGTAAATTCAAAGGGGCCAGAAATGTTTAGCGTTGTTGGTTGTGTTTCTTTTGATGGTAAAAATATCCATATGAGTAGTGCACTGATGGAAAGTAACGCCAGTGCGGCAAGCTTTTTCATGCTTTTGTCCTAGTTATGAGTAATTATTTGCGATGTTATAACATAACAGTTGTGTGTTGTTAATGATAATAGTTGCTAATTGGCTCGGTTTTTTATCGGACAGTGAGTATGAAAAAAGCCCCACTTAAATCAGTGAGGCTCTAATTTTTGTATGCGGTTCTGATTCTAACAGGCTTTATTGGACGGTATCAGTCAGCTGTAAAAGCTGTTTGAGTGACAGTCACTATGCCCTGTTTAAAATAAGCTTGGCTCCATTGGTGAGCCTAGATCTGTTTAGGTCAATGCGCTTGAGTTAATATCGGGATACTAAGCACTAAGCACTAAGCATTAAGCATTAAGCATTAAATATTAAACATTAAGCCAGTTTTAGGTCGAACTCAGTGCGGTACATCACCATATCTTCAATGGTCAGTACAGGCATGTTGTGCATTTTACCGAAAGCAACGATCTCTGGCGCTTTTGCCATCGTGCCGTCTGGGTTGGTAACTTCACACAGTACACCTGCCGATTGAAGACCTGCCATTTGCATTAGATCCACAGTACCTTCTGTGTGACCGCGGCGAGCTAGTACACCACCTTTACGCGCACGCAGTGGGAATACGTGGCCAGGGCGAGCTAGGTCACTAGGCTTAGCCGTTGGGTTTGCTGCTGTCTTGATCGTTGTTACACGGTCAGCGGCAGAAACACCTGTTGTTACGCCGACTTTTGCTTCGATAGTGACGGTAAACGCAGTTTGGTTTGCGCTGTTGTTATCAACAACCATAGGTGGAAGTTCAAGTTGGTTCGCTTGCTCGTCTGTTAAGCATAAGCACACAATACCGCTGCATTCTCGGATCATAAGCGCCATTTGCGCATTAGTTAGGTGTTCTACTGAGTAGATGATGTCGCCTTCGTTCTCGCGATCTTCATCGTCAAGTAAAAGTACGCCACGACCTTCGCGTAGAGCTTGCAGTGCGTTTTCAACGCGAGTGATTGGTTCGCCAAATTCGGCAAGTAGTGAAGACTGATTCATGGTTAAACTCCTAAAATATCACCAGAATCAGGGCTGTATGAGGGATCTCAACCGAGCACAACAAAGCAGACTCATTACAAGTCGACTTGTACCAATCGTAGTAAACAACTGGTCATTCTAGCTGGTTAAAACCCTTGATAACGGCGTTAAAATTTTTGACTGTAGAATAACTACTTATCGAAAAATTTTGCCTTGTTCTCAAGCGTTTTTCCTGTGCTATCTCTGATCATTTATTTACTGTGATTGGTATTAGCTCATTATGGTTTTATCCAAAACGAAATGCACCCGTCTAAGTTGGAGGCATGAACCTAATAAATAGGTACACCTTTCCAACTTAAACGAGTGTGTTTTCATTCTCTCTCATCCGGACTATGACCGTCGGCTCTGGCATCTCACCAGATCTGCTGACCTCGACGAATCGAGCGCTCGCGGGCTTATCTTTAGATTTTGCTAAAAACATACCGCCGGTGGGGAATTTCGCCCCGCCCTGAGAATAAAAATTAATAATCTGTTTTGCTTTGAAAGCAGACCAGATGGTAATCCTTTCAATAGTGGATTTAAAGGACTGACAGCAAAGTTTTTCAGATTCCAGCCTTATAATCGGGTAAGTGTTCACTTTATCAGCAGAACGTGTCCGGCAGTCTTTAGTGGGATAATGCCTTTGTCTCAGCTGGTTTGAGTGGTCTTTGTTGCTCTATGAACATCAGTGTATGTCGAACATTATTGGTGCTGGCCTGGCCGTTCACTGAATCAATACTCAAGAGGTTCATCAATCGAACATTGTTAGACCATGACGGCTTAATGACCGTTTTGACATAAAATTGATATTGGCAGTGCTAAGCTGCGCTAGCATCCATCCACTTTATCCAAAAGATCTTAGTCATGACATCTCCGTTCTCTAACAAATCCAAAGGCTTATTACTGCTCGTTTTAAGTTTGTCTTCTCTCGTACCGTTTTTGATCTTTGGATCTAATTTTGACCTTGGGGCTGCGGTTTCGCCTTTCCAAGGCGCCTTCATAACGTTTGTGACTTACTCGGCGGGTAATCAAGGATTCTTGGTAACGCTAGCTGTTTTGTCTTTGGTATTGCTCACGATGAAATTTTCCAAAGCTAAGCTCGTCAGCCTTTGTCTGCAGCTCGGCTTGTTGTTGGTTCTCAGCTTTGCAGCAAAAACTTTCTTAAAGCACTCTACAGAAAGCCCGCGTCCTTATTCTGAGTATTTGGTGACGCAAGAAGTCGTTGACATGCCAGAGCTGTTTTACGAACTGCCATTGGTAGAAAAGAACGCAGCGATTGCATCTGTGAAAGATAAGGTGAGTGAGTGGCGAACGCGTCACTGGTTGGGTGAGACTGACTATTCTTTCCCATCTGGGCACATGATTTTCGTTGGCGTGTGTCTGGCGTTCTTTGGCGGCTTGTTCCTAGAAGCGAAACGTTTTTACTTAGTTGGCGGTTTGCTAGTTTGGGCTGGTGGCGTTGCTTATAGTCGTGTTTGGCTTGGTATGCACCGCCCTGAAGACTTAGCTGCGTCTATCGCCTTTGCCGGTTTGATCTACCTATTGGTGCCACTGATTCCGACGCAAAGAATAGAACCTTTGTTACCGATGTTTCTAAGAGGTAGCAAATGAGTAATAAACTTGCCTAGAAGAGCAATAGTGGGGCTTTTGAGAGAGAGGAATAAAAAACCGCCTTCGGAGAAGGCGGCTATTTTAAACGATGACTGCTATTGAAAAACCATAGACGATATTTGAAATCATAACCGCTACACACTACAAGTTTCATTTTAAATAACTGTTTTAGTATGAATTAACGCAGTTTAAACATACCAACCATTGATGCCAGTCGTTCGTTTACTTGGGAGATATTGTTGGTTTGCACCAAAGCTTGATCTCCATTTTTGTTGAGTTCATTTACAATGTCACTCAGAGCCACCATGTTACGACTAATTTCCTGAGTGACGCTGCTTTGCTCTTCTGCGGCCGTTGCAATTTGAATGCTTAGGTCATTGATACCCGTTACTTGTGACGTTAGCTCATTTAAGCTGCTGCCCACTTTCTCGGTGTTATTAAATGTTTCGTCACAAGTCCCTTTCGTCTTATTCATAGACTCTTCAACATTCTTGTTCACTGAAAGCAAACGAGTCAGCGCTTGTTCAATCTGTTGTGTACTCGCTTGTGTTCGACTCGCTAAGGCTCTCACTTCATCAGCTACTACTGCAAACCCACGACCTTGCTCGCCCGCTCGTGCGGCTTCAATCGCTGCATTTAACGCAAGGAGATTGGTCTGTTCAGCGATTTCACCAATCACTGTCAAAATATCACTGATCCCTTTAGTTTCTGGCTCATGCTTTCTAGGTTCGATGATGTGTTCTCTATCTCAGAAACTAGTGCATTAACCTTCATTTGAGCATCACCGACAGCATTGAGTGATTGCTCCCCGATATCGGACGCGACTTTAGTTGATTGCGCCGTTTCACCTGCATTTTGGGCAACGGCGTCAGCTGTTGAACTCATTTCTTCAATGGCAGTGACAATTTGTTCAGTTTCTTGCACGTGCTGATTCAAAATGTGGTTATTTTCATCTGATTTATGTTCAAGTTGCTGCACATTTTCTTTCAGTTCAGACGATGCTGCGTCAATCTTTAGCATCAAGTCTTGTATATGCTCGATGAATTGGTTTACACCAGATGCGATTTGCCCTAAATCATCGTGTTTCTTTACTTCGAGTCTCTGAGTTAAATCACCATCACCATTTGATAGCCCTGTAATGGTTTCTTTCAACGCTAGGATGGGTTTGTAAAGAATATTGAGAATGAATAACGTGGCAACTACGCTGATCAATAGGTAGACAATCGTGATCATAATTGCTTGCTGCTGAGCGACTTCTAGCGCTGCGAATACGACGCTTTTGTCTAATCCAACAAGTAGGTACCACTCTTTATCACCATAGCTAACCGCATGGCTGAACATCACTTTTTCAACGCCGTTGATACTATAATTAACGATTGTGCTTTCTGAATTTTGTGCTTTTTTTGCAACGTCTTTCAAAGAAGCGTAATCCGTTAATTTAGTGCCCACCTTAACCACATTGGATGTGCTAGCCAGCACCGTCATGTCATTGGTCATCATCATCGAAATAGCACCGTTGAGGTCGATTTCAGAGACAGTGTCACTTAGAACATCGAGTGGAATGTCTGCCAATACCACACCGTTACCAACATCTTTACCAATGCTCACCATTAAGGTACCTGTTGTGGAGTCTGTATATGGGTCTGTATATACAAGGCTTCCTGAACGCTTACCTTCTTTGTACTAAGCTTTACTGCGAGGGTCGTAGCTTGATGGGCTTTTGTGATTATCCCAGCCCGGGTAATCGAATGAGGCATAAGCATCGCCATTGTCAAAACCTATCATTAAGTTCGCGACATCAGCACCTAATGAGCCCACGCGCATTCGCTCGGCGTGTCTATCTTGATAATTATGTTGACGATAATCAGCAGCTACTTTTGCTACTGCTTGTGTTTTTGCTTCTAGGTAAGTCTCAACCTTATTCCCTTCAATGCGAATACGGTCTTGTGTGCTCTGATAAATATTCTCAGTCAGTGCTTCCTTATTGCTCTGATATGAAAAATAGTTGGCTGAGCCTACACTTATTGCAATTATTGCTGATACGGCGACTAAAAGAACTTGCTTAAACCCAAGTTGTTTCATTTGAAAGTCCTTAATACTGAATGTGTTCATTTTCCTGCTTAATGAATATGCAGTATATAGACGTATTATGAATAGGACTACGCTACCAATTGAACATTCAGCCTGATTTGAACAGTCTCAGCTCTGTATACAAAAAGCTCATGAAAAAATGGTTTATGCAGTAATGGTTCATTGATGGTTCATTGATGGTGAATGAGAGGGAATCGTTACCGCCAGATAGAGATGTTTACGACAGTGTGGTACTGACTTTAAAGCTTAAATAAGGCGCCGCATTAGGGTATTTGAGCATAATGGATAACGTCACTAGTCAGTCATATGAGCTTGCTTATCGAGATGAGTGAGCTGTCATCAAAATAGTTACAAAACGTAAGCAACCTTCAGTACTTACGTTATCTCTATACTAACCAGCTAAGCCTTGCCAAATGGCAGTAAAGCCACTGATAGAACATAACAGTAAAGAACCAATACGTATCTTCTCTTTAGGAATGCTTTGCGTGGTCATTAACGCCACTTTGTAACCCAACCAAGCAGCAGGCAGCAAAGGTATGGTGATGATCAAATGGTGCATAGTGAAGAAGCCAATTGGGATCTGAACAATCAACGAAATGATTGAACTAAAGACAAAAAAGGCAGACAAGTTGCCACGAAGTTGATTGGCATCTTGGTGCTGTAGCAGTAGCGCCATCGGCGGGCCACCAATACCTGAACTGGTGCCAAAGAATCCTGAGAAAAATCCCGCGATGCCCATTTTGGCAGGCGTCGGCTCTAACCTAAACGGAAGCAAGCTGACAATCACTGCAAATACCACTAATAAACCTAACCAAAGTGACAACACGCTCGTTGAAACCATCACCAACAAGGCACCGCCTGCTAGTGAGCCTGGAATGCGTCCTAGTAATGCGATTTTTAATCCGCCAATAGAAATGTTTGCACGGTGTTTAAAGGCGTTGAATAAAGAGATGAACAGGCCAACTAAACAGATAGGCGCAGGTACATAGTCTGGTGAAACCAAAAACAGCAGTGGGGCAGCCACAATGGCCAAACCAAAGCCGATTGCGGTTTGCACAAATGAGCCTGCAAAAATGAGTGCCATTGCGATAAGGGCGGTCTGATCTAGGTATTCCATAAGCCTGCGGATTAGTTTTAAAGGAGCAAGTGAATACTATAAATTAAAACGAAAAGAATAGTCTTATTATTCAGTGAGGTTTATGCAAGTTTCGCTAGTTATAATTTCGATTACAACGGCCAATAAAAAAGAGAGCGAATATCTCAGGATGTGCTCCTTTCAATATCCACTCTCTTATTGGATTGCTTATCGATTTTTGCTGTTGGGGGAGTCAGCGTTAAACGCTAAGCCATTGCCAATTTCAGTCGCTCAATCGGCTTGTCATTGATAGGCAAATGGATCAGTGCTGCTGCAAATGCCAGTACCACCGTTGACCACCAGATTGGCTCGTAAGAACCGTAGTAATCGTAAATACGACCACCAACCCAAGCGCCTAAGAAGCTACCCACTTGGTGAGTAAAGAATACCAAGCCGTACAACGTCGACAGGTAACGAGCACCGAAGATCTGACGAACTAAACCAGACGTTAGCGGAACCGTACCCAACCAACAGAAACCAATCGCCGCACCGAAGATAGCTGCGGTTGACTCAGTCACTGGCAAAGTCACAAACGCACCAATAACTACAGTACGCACTAAGTACAGTGCCGACATTACATGACGTTTGCTGAACTTATCGCCCATCACACCCCAGAAGTAAGACCCGAAGATGTTGAAGATACCTACATAAGCCAGTGCCATTGCTGCGCTGCTTGCTGGTAGGTTTTTGTCGGCTAAGTAACTTGGTAAGTGCGTCGCAATGAACATCACGTGGAAACCACACACGAAGAAGCCCGCATGAATCAACCAATAACTTTTGTTCGAAAATGCTTCAGACAGTGCTTCTTTCAGTGTCTGGGTGTCTTCTACTTGTTTATTGGTTGCTGACTTCGGTGCTCGCATAAACAGTGCAAATGAGATCATCAAACAACAAAGCACGCCAAAGACTTGCATCGCACTTTGCCAATCAAATTCGTTCAACATGTATTGCGCGCCCGGAATTACCGCGAACATACCAAATGAACCTGCTGCTGTGGTTAAACCAAATGCCTTCGCTGCGTGCTCTGCAGGTACTACTTTTGCTACCGCGCCCAACACGATCACATAGCTCGTCGCACTCAATCCAAGGCCAACTAATGCGCCTAGTGAAACGTAAAGCATGCTTGATTCGGTAGACATTGAGGTAAGAAGTAAACCCAAACCGTAAGCACATGCGCCAGCAATAATGATGCGTCTTGCTCCCCATTTGTCAGCGGCCATGCCCACAAAAGGCTGGAACACACCGAACAGCAGGTTTTGTAGAGCAATGGCGAAGCTGAAAAACTCGCGGCCGGTGCCGAAATGCTCTGAAATTGGCATCATGAAAATGCCGAATGATTGTCTGATCCCTAGACTGATAATAAGTGTGCCGATCCCAAGCCATACCAGTAAAGGAAAACGGAAAATGCTCATTCTAATACTCTTAAATTAATGGTGGTGATGTGAGTGGTCTTGCGCTGACATGTGTTGGTCAGTCATCTTATTATGGTGTTCGTGCCCGGAATGCTCATGCGCTGACTGCTGGTGGCATCCACTGCTAACGGCATGCTGAGCCAAGAGATCAATCAATGGCTGACTGTGATGCACAATTACCAAACTAATAACAAGGAATAGCGTCATTCTGGCGAGTTGGGCAAAAAGAGATTGTGAAAACATAAGGTGTTTACATGCGCTCAATGTTGTAAGAAGTCGCGCATCATAATGACGAGTAGGGTATGTATCAAATGACCTTTTGTGATTTAGTCTATGCGTTTTATGCATAGATTTAAGCATCGCTGGAATTGGAATGAAACGTAGCTAATAAATAGGAAAACACGAAGCTGGCTGATTATGTGGTAGAAGCGGAGAATTTAGGATGGATATTTGATTTTTTAGATATAACTGCTTGCTTTAGTGAAGTATTTTAAAGCCTGTAAAAACGAGTATACAAATTAATCACTCAGTAACACTGCGCAATTACTCGACTTATCTGTTAAACATCGTAAATTTGTACTTCAATCGTTTCAACGGGACTGAAACGCGATGTTAAAAGATTCAGGGAGAGTCATTCACATGGATAAAGATCATAACCTTCGCGAAAACTTACTGGCACTGATCTTAGGTAGCGCGCTAGTGTCACTCGGCGTTATCTTTTTCAATCAAGTCGGTTTGCTCACCGGAGGCACGGCTGGTCTAGCGATCTTCATTACCAAAGTGACAGATTTGAGCTTTGGCCAAGTGTTCTTCGCACTTAACTTACCTTTCTATATTTTGTCGGTTGCTCGTATGGGCTGGCGCTTCACCATCAATACGTTTATCGCGGTTTCGATTGTTTCGTTCGCCGTGGATCACTTGTATCACGTGATTCAAATTGCCGAAATTCATGCATTGTATGCAGCTTTACTTGGTGGTGGCTTGATTGGTACCGGCATGTTGGTGATCTTCCGTCATAAAATGAGCTTAGGTGGCTTCAACATTCTGGCGCTGTTCTTACAAGAACGTTTTGGTATTCGAGCGGGTAAGGTTCAGATGGCACTAGATTGTACGATTGTTGTGCTTTCACTGTTTATCGTTGATGTGTCGCTGGTTCTGTTGTCTGTACTGGGCGCAATCGTCACCAACTTGATTTTGGCGATGAACCATAAACCGGGGCGCTATCAACCAGTTGTTAAAGCGGAAGCGGCGTAGTTCGGTACGATCAAGCACTAGGTTCGCTTAAGCATTAGATTCGCTTAAGCAAAGCGTGATTTGCAGATTATGAAAACAACAAAGCTAGCATCAATTGCTGGCTTTGTTCTATTTTAGGGATGGCTATTAGCACTTACTGCAATCGTTGTCTGGCTTAAGCTCGCAATCAATCACATTGCCTTGTTGATCGAGTGACAGGTTACAGCACTCTTCAAACAAGTTCTTAAGATCCCCGCGGCTTTTCTGAACACGAGACTTAACGGTTGAGTAGCTGATATTTTGCGCCTCTGCGATCTCTTTCTGGCTTTGGCCTTTGATGTCGACGGCAAGCAGTAGCGATGAACTTTTTTCTGGCAGTGCTTGAATAAAAGGTTCGATACACAATGAAAGCTTCTGCTTAAATTCAGAGTCGTGGTCTAAATCGGTAAACCACAGATCTTCAGCATCAATTTGGCTATCGCGTTGTTGGCGTGCATGCTTTCGGTAGAAGTCGATAATGGTGTTGTTGGCTAACTGGAACAGCCAAGCCTTAACACTGCTCGCATCTTGTACCTTATCTAAGTTCTGATAGGTCTTAATCAAGATATCTTGGAGCAAGTCGTCTACATCGGCGGTATTGTTGACCTTTGAATGCAGGAATGACTTTAATGCTTGCTGATACTCGGCCCAGACTTGCTCGAGCTTCAAAGGTGCCTTATTCAAAGTTGCCTTGTTCAAAGGTGCATTAGTTGCACTGTTCATTTACGCAACACTCGTCTTGTAAGAAATCAATCACACCTTCTAGGCATTCATACTCCGCCACGCAGAATAGAGTTCTTCCTTCTCGTCTTTGGCTGATTAGGCCCGCAGACGCCAAGCTGGATATGTGGTGAGACAAGGTAGAACCGGGAATGCCTAGCTCTTCTTGTAGGCCGCCAACTGCAATGCCTTGGTAGCCAGCTTTAACGACACTCTTATAAATAGTTAGACGAATAGGGTGCCCCAACTCTTTAAGTGCTTTCGCAACGACTTCTAAGTTCATATTAACTCCTCAAGATTTAATTTCGATGTTAGTCGAAATGTATGTCGAATTCAAATTTAAAAACGGTGGCTGTGTAAGTCATTGAAAAAATGTGTTTTCGAAAATCATTTCGATTCTTATCGAAATAAAGCTTGATCTGGAGCTGTTTATTTCTATAATTCGAGAATATTCGAAATTAAGGGTTGGTTACTTTTCTCATAGAGCCCGGCCTTCAATCCAGTTTGGAGTTAATTATGAGCAATGAAATGTTAACAATGCTAAAAGACGCACTTGATATGTTCGCTTTCTTAGCAGTAGAGCTAATTATCCTTTTCTTAGCGATCAGCTACATTGTTGGGATTCTGCAAGAGTTCCTTACACCAGAAAAGATTCAATCTATCCTGAGCTCACGTAATGGTAAGGGGTATGTGGTTGCTGCACTATTGGGTGCAATTACACCTTTCTGTTCATGTTCTACCATTCCTTTCCTTAAAGGATTGCTGCGTGCAAGAGCGGGTTTCGGTCCAATGATGGTGTTCCTATTTGGTAGCCCGCTATTGAACCCAGTGATCATTGGTTTGTTTGTGATTACCTTCGGTTGGCAAGTCGCGGTGTTCTACTTCCTTGTAGCAATGACGGTATCGGTAGTGGCAGGTTACGCACTTGAGAAGCTTGGCTTTGAGCGTTACGTAAAACCTGAAGCGTATGAATCGACAGGTTCTGCTTCAAACTGTGGCACTAGCTGTGGTGATTCTGCTCCTAAGAAAGCAGCGCCAGCGAAGGTAGAGTCTTCATGTGGTACAAGTGCATGTGGTGAACCTGCACCAGTAATGGCAAAAGAAACGTCTTGCTGTGATTCGAAAAAAGAAGAGCCACAAGTGACCGTTTCATGCTGTTCAGCGGATGGAAGCGCAACAGCTGAAATCGTAGAGAAGAAAGAACCTAGCCGTTGGATGAGAATTTGGTTCTCAACTTGGAAAGACTTCAAACAAGTTTTCCCTTACCTAATGATGGGTATCGCGATTGGTTCATTCATCTACGGCTTCATTCCTACAGACCTAATTGCACAGTACGCTGGTGAAGGTATGTGGTATGCAATTCCTGTAGCAGCTGTAATTGGTATTCCACTGTACATTCGTGCTGAAGCAGTAATCCCACTAAGTGCTGCTCTAGTACAAAAAGGTATGGCGCTAGGTTCGGTTATGGCATTGATCATTGGTAGTGCGGGTGCAAGTTTGACGGAAGTTATCCTGCTTAAATCAATCTTCAAGAACCAAATGATTGCGGCATTCCTATTCGTTATCCTAAGCATGGCGATGGGTGCAGGCTTCCTATACAGCTTCATCTTTGGTTAATCGGGTCTGATTCCTAGATAACTCCATTGATAGCAAGATATAGATAATAAAAAAAGAGCTCACTTAGTTGTAATGCCGATCAGTTAAAGCCAAAGTGATCGGTTGAAGGATCCTTCCGAGCTGTC